>JAZRRT010000039.1:0-7725 GCA_045650985.1 Acutalibacteraceae bacterium
GTACGGAAGGTCAAGACCTGCGTTGAGCGATGCCTGCTTGAGAAGTGCGCATACCTGCGGATCGGATTTGACGGTGAAGGTCATATCGCGGCTGTATATAGCATAGAAATCGTAATCGCGGAGTGTGTCGACACCGATGAATACCGTTTCCATATCCTGAAGCTCACTCTTGTGTGCTTTTGCAAAAGCCTTTGCGCCTCTGAGACCTGCTTCTTCAGCGCCTGTAAGAAGAGTCCATACTTCAACGTCTTCAAAGCGGATGTCGTTGTCCTTGAGGTACTTCATAACCGCAATTGAAGCGACGGAGCCTGTAAGGTTGTCGTTTGCGCCTTCAACGGGAAGCTTATAGTTGAGGAAGAAGATAGCAGCACCGAAAAGGATGCACCATGCGAGCATTACCCAACGGAGAATGTCGATAAGAAGTGCGTCGGTGTTGCCTGTTGCAACGCTGTAAATCTCGGCAACAAGTGCGATAACGATACCTGCTACCGCGCCGCCGATAACCGTTGTGATGAGGGGCGGGCCGCCGAGGTAGGTGTAGCGCCACTCGTAGGAAGAATCAACGTGACCTGATACGATGATGCGCTTTTTTGCCGTGCTCTTTGCGTTGTATCTGGCAACTACGTTGTGTGATGTGCGCTTGGGGAAGAAGGGATCGAGCGTTTCACCGTAGAAGAGGAACTCTGTTACGATGAAGAAAAGGCAGATAAGGCTGAGTGCGAGCGAAGCAATTGCAACCCACTTGGATACAGCGGGGAAAAACGTGCCTGCAAAGAAACCTGCGTTTGCAAAAATCATAACGATTGCGCAGAGTCTTACCCAACCGAGGAATGCCTTGGGATGGAGGGTGAACGGTTCAATCTTTACGTTGTCGGCATATTTTTCAAGCTCGGCTGCAAACCTCTCCTGAGCCTTTTTTTCGTTCTCCTCGCCGGAAGGACGGGGGCCGATTGTTTTGCAGACGTCTTTAATTTGTCTTGCGGTGTAGTTTGCGTATTCACGCAGCTTCGGAGCATAATTAGGGATGCTCTCGGATGCTTTCATTGTGAAAAATCCCCTTTCGTGTAAAAGTGCTTATAAAGCTATACAAAAGTATAACAAATCTACGGAATAATGCAAGACAGTACAGCCAATAAAATGTAACTTTTTCGTGAATGACGCAACTCGCTTGAAAATCACATTGATGTATGTTATATTAAAAATAACTATGCGAAGAACAAGGTGGTTTTAAAATGAAAAAAGCAGTTGCCATAATTCTTTCCGTGATTATGCTTGCGCTCTCGCTTTGCGCCTGCGGCTCGGGAGAAAATACGGACCTTAAAGATGTCACCGTTGGCGTAAAGGTCGGCAGTGCGCCGTATATGGAGATTTTTTACAGTCTTGAGATCAGACTGCAGGAGAACGGTTACAGGCTGATATACAAAGAGTTTGATTCCTCGGCACAGGCAAATGCCGCACTCGAAAAGGGTGAGATAGATTTCAGCTGTATCACGACAAGAAGTGAGCTGGATGCGAGCAATAATGATGCGCTCGTTGAATTAGGACCGATTTATTACTGCCCCTACGCAGTTTTCCTTCTCAGCTATGCAGAGAAGAGAGAAATAGAAGACGGCGCCGTTATTTCAATTCCGTCCGATGCCGACGGTATGGCTCGCGCGCTGATGCTTCTTGACGAAAACGGCTTTATCACGCTCAAGGAAGGTGTCGGTCTTTCCGCAACCCTTGAGGATATTGAGAAGAATGAACGTAATTTCGACATCAAGGCTGTAAATCCCGATGAGATTACGGATTACGATGCGGATATAATGATTACCGACACGGTCAGAGGTGCTCAGGCGGGCTACGAAATTTTCTTTGATTCCACTTATACGGAGCAGATGGATGCTGTCGGAGCAATTAATGCAACAACGGTTATTCTTACAACCTCAGAGAGCAGAGCGAGCGAAAAAATGAAGCTTGTCGAAAAATATCTCTTCACACGCCGTATGTTCAATGCAATAGACGGTTGTACGGACCATATGGTCGTGCCCGCTTTCGATCCCAAGTGATGAAGGTCGGTGTTGCGATGAGCGGCGGAGTCGACAGCTCCGTTGCGGCACTGCTTGTCAGGCAGGAGGGTTATGATATTCTCGGCGTTACAATGCGTGCTTTTGAGGGTGCGCCCGTCAGAGACGAGGAAGATGCCGCGGCTGTTGCGGCAAGGCTCGGCTTCGGGCACGTTACTGTCGATTTGTGCGACGAGTTCCGCAGCACGGTAATGGAATATTTTGTAAACAGCTATATTGCGGGAGAAACACCGAATCCTTGCGTATACTGTAATAAGGTGATAAAATTCGGCGCTCTTGCCGACAGGGTGAAAGAGCACGGATGTGATATGATTGCCACGGGGCATTATGCCCGTATAAACAGGTCGGATTCTTCGGGCAGGGTTTTGCTTGAGCGTGCGGCCTTTATCGAGAAGGATCAGAGTTACGTGTTGTGGCAGCTTTCGCAGGCACAGCTTTCGCAGGCAATGTTTCCGCTTGGCGGATATACAAAGCAGCAGGTGCGTGAGCTTGCGGCGGAAAACGGTTTTGTTTCTTCCGACAGACCGGACAGTCAGGATATATGCTTTGTGCCTGACGGCTGCTACCGTGAATTTATCGAGAATCTCACGGGCAAAAAGTTTATGCCGGGTGAGTTTGTCGGAACAGACGGCAAAATTCGCGGCACACACAAGGGCCTTATCGGCTACACGATAGGTCAGCGCAAGGGTCTTGGTATAAGTGCGCCTGCTCCGCTTTTCGTTGTGCGGAAAAGTGTTGAAGAAAACAGGGTTTATCTCGGCTCGCACGATGAGCTGTTTTCAAAACGTGCGGATGCAAGAGAGATTAATCTTATCGCGGTTGAGCGGATTGAAGGCGCACTGCGTGTTACCGCAAAAACAAGATACAGTCAGAAAGAGGCTGCGGCAACCGTTTATCAGACGGGTGAAAGCACCCTCACGGTAGAATTTGACGAGCCGCAAAGAGCCGTTACTCCGGGTCAGTCGCTTGTGCTTTACAGCGGTGATACGGTTGTCGGCGGCGGCATAATTTGCTGATGAAAGGCTGTGCGTAAATGAATAAAAACTGTGCGGTTATCCTTGCAGCAGGCGAGGGTACGCGCATGAAATCCTCGAAGCCGAAAGTTTTGGCTCAGGTGCTTTTTGTCCCGATGATAGATTGGGTTATTTCTGCTGTCAGAGAAGCGGGTATTTACGATATTTGCGTTGTTACCGGACATCTGAGTGACGCTGTGCGTGAACATCTGGGCGGCACTTGCGAAACCGTGTTTCAGGCTCAGCGCCTCGGTACGGGTCACGCCGTGGCGCAGGCAAAGGCTTTTATGGCTTCTCATTCGGGCGGCAACGTGCTTGTGCTCAATGGTGATGCGCCGCTTATCGATGCACGCACGATTAACGATGCGTTGGCTTTTCACAAGTCGGGCGGCAATAGTGCAACGGTAATTTCCGCTTGTGTAGATGATCCCAACGGTTACGGCAGAATGGTAAGAAGCTCGGACGGTGCGTTGGAGCGGATTGTTGAACAGCGTGATGCGACGCAGGCTGAAAAGGAAATAAAAGAGGTCAATTCGGGTGCGTATTGGTTCAACTGTGACGATATTGTTTGCGTACTTGATGATATTGCCGAAACAGGCAAGGCGAAGAGAGAAATCTATCTGACCGATGCGATAGAGATTCTGCTCAGCCGCGGAAAACGTGCCGATGCGTTCACGGCAGAAAGCCCGGATATTATTCTCGGTGCAAACGACCGTGTTCAGCTCGCTGAGCTGAACGATATTGCGCGCAGGCGCATACTCAGGACAAATATGCTCAGCGGTGTTGACATACCCTGTGCCGATGGTGTTATAATATCCCCGCAGGCTGTTATCGGTGCGGATACTCAGATTCTGCCCGGTACGATTATAACCGGCGCAACGGTTATCGGCGGCGGATGCGTTATAGGTCCGAATACAAGGCTCGATTCGTGCACGGCGGATGACGGCTGTGTTATCAATTCGAGTCAATGCGAAAACAGCAAGCTGGGCAAAAACGTTATCGTCGGTCCGTTTGCTCATTTGCGTTCGGGTTGTGTAATTTCCGACGGTGTCCGTGCGGGCAATTTTGTGGAAATCAAAAATTCCAACGTCGGCGAGAATACAAAAATAAGCCATCTCACTTATATCGGAGACAGCGATATGGGTGAGGGTATAAACGTCGGCTGCGGCTGTGCTACGGCCAATTATGACGGCACGCATAAATTCCGCACAACCGTGGGCGATAAGGCGTTTATAGGTTGCCATACCTGTCTGGTTGCGCCTGTCAATGTGGGTGAACACGCCTACACTGCCGCAGGCTCAGTAGTCACACAGGACGTGCCCGACGGCACAATGGCGATTGCAAGGTCAAGACAATCAATAAAAAGAAAAGTGAGGAAGTACAATGAGGACTAAAAGAATAATTGCCGCTTTGCTTGCCGTGGTGATGCTGTTTGCTTTTACTGCTTGCAAGGATGAGAAAAAAGACCTTTCCGCGTCCCTTGCAAATATTTTTGAGGACGGAAATATGAAGGTTTTCTATCAGGGAAATCCCGATTTGTTCATGCGTGCAGCTCAGAATGAATTTAAAATCAGCGAAGCTGAAGCGCAGAGCTTTACGAGCAACCCTGATGACTGGACTTTCTATAATCTCAACGTAAGAATTGTTAACAAAACAGAGAAAAAATATACGTTCATCGCCTTTGCCGGCAGCGAAATGCCCGACGGCATCTGGCTGAGCAGCAGCCCCATCAACGGTGAACTTACACTGGCTGCAGGTGAAACAATGCTTTACCCTGCAAGCGTACTTATCAACAACAGCAAGGCAACGGTAAACCAGATGTACGATGCCGTTGCAAAGCTCAAGCTGGAGCTTCTCTACTGCGAAACACCTGCGGATGAGAATGCTGAGGTTACGGAAAGCGATTGCGACAGATTAGAGGTTGAAAACAAGCTTGTTGCACCTGAGGATAATGACGTTAAGGTTGAAGATGAGGTGAGCGCAAAGCGTGCAACCGTAGAGGCTGACCCCGCGTACCTCGCACCGTTCAAAACCAATAGTGTGGCATTTATGAATGAGTCCAAGCTCTACGGCATTGACAGTGAAACGGCTGTAAAGATTATTGCCGAAAACAGCACTTGGGAGAGTTACAGACTCAACATTGACCTTACAAACAAGACCGGCTCCGACCTTACCGTATACAAGATTGTTTCGACGGAAAACGGTAAGAACGGTGTATGGATCAGCAGCCTTTCCGAGTACGGAGAGTTCGGTATGATGCCTAACGATACGCAGTCTCTGCCCGTAACGGTGCTTGTCGATACGTCCGCACTCGGCGGAAAAACAGTTCAGGATGTAATTGCTTCAATGCCGATTTCGCTTGAATATATTGCAGGCGAAGTTATTGACGATTTCGGCAACGAAAGCATTCTTCCCACCAGAACGGTAACCGTAGAATAAAGCAATTTTTTCAAAAACAGCAGCATCTTATGATGTTGCTGTTTTTGTGTTTTGGAATAATAATCCGAAGCGGTGCGTCAATGCAAGGTGTTAAGCTGTGACATAATTGGATTTTTTCGGCGGTAAACACATAAATTACAGCAGAAAGTGATTGTTTTTTTAGTTTATAAATATGGACTTTTAAAAAGTGTTATGATATAATCCAAGAGTATGCATTTATAGGATAAGATCTATGCATATCGTATCTGCATAAGGTGCGGTGCTGCCGCAGCAAAAGGCTGCACGGTCTTAACACTCTACGACAAAGGAGGAAAAGTCGAATGCTTAAAAAAATCAGCAAAATTCCCTTCAAGGGCACACCCGAGCAGGAAGCACAGCTCAATGCAATTATCGAAGCAAACAAGGGCGACGACAGTATGCTTATGCATGTAATGCAGCAGGCACAGGCAATCTACGGTTACCTTCCCTTCGAGGTTCAGGTTATGATTGCAGAGGGTATGGACATTCCGCTTGAAAAAGTTTACGGTGTTTCCACCTTCTATGCTCAGTTCTCACTTTCACCCAAGGGCAAGTACAACATTTCTGTATGTCTCGGTACAGCTTGCTACGTTAAGGGTGCTCAGGCAGTACTTGACGAGATTTCAAAGCAGCTCGGTATTGCAGCAGGCGAGTGTACTGAAGATGGTATCTTCTCACTCGAGGCAAGCCGTTGTATCGGTGCTTGCGGTCTTGCTCCCGTTATGAACATCAACGACGATGTTTACGGCAAGCTCACACCCGATATGATTTCCGACATCCTTGCAAAGTACAAGGACTGATAAAGTATGCGTGAGCTTTCACTGAATATTCTCGACATTGCACAGAACTCGATAGCGGCAGGCGCAAGCCTTACAGAAATCAGAGTTGCAGAGGATACAGCAAAGCATGAGCTGATAATAACCGTCAGCGACAACGGTTGCGGTATGACGGCTGAGCAGGTTACAAACGTGCTTGACCCGTTCTATACCACACGAACAACACGCAAAGTCGGTATGGGCATACCGCTGTTCAAGCTCGCAGCCGAGCAGACGGGCGGCAGCCTCAGAATCGAAAGCGAAAAAGGTAAGGGTACAACGACATCGGCTCTGTTCAAAACCGACAGTATCGATTTTACGCCGCTCGGCGACGTAGCTTCGAGCATAGTCATTCTTATCTCAATGAACACAGACAGGGATTTCATCTACACACGCAGCAGGGACAGCGAAAGCTTCACCCTCAGCACGGCAGAAATGCGTGAGATACTCGGCGGAGTACCTCTCAATGAGCCGGAAGTGGTTCAGTGGATGAAAGACTATATCAATGAACAAACCAATATCCTACTCGGAGGTGTAACCTAAATGAAATCACTTGCAGAACTTCAGGCAATCAAAGAGCGTACACTCAACGCCATGACAGCAAGAAACGACAGCGAAGACGCAACAAGAATTGTTGTCGGTATGGCTACCTGCGGTATCGCAGCAGGCGCACGCCCCGTAATGAACGCATTCACAGAGGAGCTTGCTCGCCGTACACTCAATAACGTAACAGTTTCACAGACAGGCTGCATCGGTATGTGCCAGTACGAGCCCATCGTTGAGGTTTTCGTACCCGGCCAGGAAAAGGTCACATACGTTCAGATGTCCGCTGACAAGGTAGCAAAGGTTGTTGCAGACCACATCGTCAACGGCAACATCGTTACCGAATTCACAGTCGGCTCAGTAGCGAAATAACAAAGGCAAAATAACAAGGAGGAAACAATAATGTATCGTTCCCACGTTCTTGTCTGCGGCGGTACGGGCTGTACTTCTTCTCACAGCAATGAGATTATAGAAAAGCTCGAAAGCGAAATCGCAGCAAAGGGACTTCAGGATGAAATCAAGGTAATCAAAACAGGTTGCTTTGGTCTTTGTGCACTCGGTCCCATCATGATAGTTTATCCCGAGGGCTGCTTCTACAGCGAAGTTACTGTAGACGATGTTCCCGAAATCGTAGAAGAACACCTTCTCAAGGGTCGTATGGTAACACGTCTTCTCTATGATGAGACAGTTGAGGCTGACTCCATCAAGTCACTCGAGCAGACAAAATTCTACGCAAAGCAGAAGAGAATTGCTCTTCGTAACTGCGGTGTTATCGACCCCGAAAATATTGACGAATATATTGCACACGACGGTTATCAGGCTCTTGAAATG
>JAZRRT010000040.1:0-14892 GCA_045650985.1 Acutalibacteraceae bacterium
TCTGGGGTCAAGAGCCTTGAAGAACTCGTTTGAGGGATAGCCTGTTGTCTTGTTCCACATAGCCTTGTAGCCTGCACAGCAGGAGTTGCGTGTTTCAACGCCTGTAAGCTGCCATACAACCCAGTCTGTAGCCTCGATGAAACGCTCTGCCTTCTCATAAATTTCGGGAGCTTCATCAAGAATCTGCCAGAGCTTCGGAATTGCCCACTCGGAAGAAATTTTTCCGCCGTAGTTTTCAAGCCACTCTTCGCCCATCTCTATTGCAATATCATTGAGACGTGTTGCGTGAGCCTGTGCCGCGTGATGTTTCCAGAGCTTTACGTATGCGTGCGGCTCTTCTTTATATTCATCAAGGAAACAAAGCGGTGTGCCCGCCTTTGTTGTGGGGAGCACCGTGCAAGCAGTAAAGTCGATACCGACACCGATAACGTCTGCAGCATCAACACCGCTCTTTTTGAGTACATCGGGAATTGTGATACTGAGCACGTCTATGTAATCCTGCGGATGCTGAAGCGCCCAATCCTGACCGAGCTTCTTACCGCAAGGAAGTTTCTCATCCATAACCGCGTGGGGATATTCGTAAACGCTGCTTGCAAGCTCCTCGCCTGTTTCAACGTTGACAATAAGTGCACGTCCGGAAAGCGTGCCGTAGTCCAAACCGATTGTATACTTTGCCATTTTTCATCAGCCTTTCATTTATTTCTTTAGCATTTTATCTTTAGTCTGTTAATCAGATTTGCTTAAACCGTAAGCGAAGCTATGATACCCGAATACAACTTTATGGGATCCTCATAAAAATTGTTTTTGACGGTTTCAACCTGCATTTCATCCGCTACGTAAATCGTGAGCTTCATCATCTCTTCCATCGAGAAAGTGACGTGAAAGCCTCCGTCCTCAAGCGCCTCAACCTCAACCTTGTTTTCGCGCTTACGCTTTGCAAGGGTGAGCATTTTTATTGCAGCGTTGATTGCCTTCTCCCTCACAGAGCGGGGAAGCTGGCTTTCGAGCATCTTTGAGGATGAACGACCCTTTTCGGTAACGCTGAGATATTCCTCACACTCGATAAAGTCGGAAACGACAGCGCCGTTTTCTATAAGCTCACTGACAGCCTGATTGACCTCGAAGTAATTTGCAAGGCCCTTGTCGAGCGCAATCTCGCAAAGCTGGCTTCTTGTAATTCTTTCGTCAACGCCTGCAAGCAGATAGCACACAAGCACCTTTATTTCGTTGCGTGACCTGAGTCCGCCCGGCTCAATGCCGTCGTCAAAAGTAAAACTTTCCATACTATGTTACCCTCCCGAACATTTATCATTCAAGCAAAAAATATCTTAGTGCGGAATAGCGCCTTGCCTTTTTATCGTTGCGCGCCATTCTGTAAACCTGCTCCTCAACGCCGACGATTATCATCAGCTTTTTCGCTCTTGTAACCGCGGTATACAGCAGGTTACGGTAGCTGAGAAGCTCGGGCGTATTGAGCACAGGCATTATAACTGCCTCAAACTCGTTGCCCTGACTTTTATGCACGGTAACGGCATAGGCAAGCTCCAGCTCCCTCATCGTGTCGGGGAAATAGCTGCACTCTCTGCCGTCATCGAAAATTATCTTTGTCGTACCGTCAGGCTTTATCGATTCAACCGTACCGATATCGCCGTTAAAAACTCCGCTTCCCTCTTCGCCGTCAGGCTTTTTCCAGAGAATATCGTAGTTGTTTTTAATATGCATTACCTTGTCGCCCTCACGGAAACGGAACATACCGACGGTAATTTCTTTCTTGCGTTTGTCAGGGGGATTGATAACCTCCTGCAAACGTCGGTTAAGGTTGTATGTGCCCATCTCGCCTCGCCTTGAGGGGCAGAGCACCTGAATATCGTTCACAGGTGAATAGCCGTACGCTTTCGGCAAGCGGCTTGCACAAAGCTCGCAAACCGTTTCCACAGCCTGCGCACCGTTTCTTCTGGGCATAAAGAAGAAGTCGCCGTCCTTGCGCATAAGGTCGGGATTCTCACCCGAAACTATTTTGTGCGCATTAGTAACAATCACACTGCGCTGAGCCTGACGAAAAACCTCTTTAAGCTCGACAACGGGCAACATACCGCTGCCGATCATATCGTGAAGCACGTTACCTGCACCGACGGGCGGAAGCTGGTCGGAATCGCCAACCATTATAAGACGGCAACCAAGCGGCAACGCATCAAGCAGACTTGAAAAAAGCTGAACGTCAATCATCGACAGCTCGTCCACAATCAGTACGTCTGCTTCAAGCGGATTACGCTCGTTTCTGCTGAAGCTCTGGTTATCCTCATCATCCCACTCAACCTCGAGCAGTCTGTGAATCGTCTTTGCCTCTCTGCCGGTGATTTCGCTCATACGCTTTGCCGCTCTGCCCGTAGGTGCGGCAAGCGCAATACGCAGTTTATCTTTTTCAAACAGCGATATCATACCGTTTATCGTAGTTGTTTTACCCGTGCCGGGGCCGCCCGTCAGAATAAGCACGCCTTTTTCAACAGCGGTTATGATTGCCGTTTTCTGCTTCTGCTCATATCTTATGCAAAGCATATTCTCAATATCCTCAATATCCTGAAGCAAGGTAGGCTTGCCCGCAGGCGGGAATGAGCAGAGAACCTTGATTCGCCTTGCGGCGTTTTTTTCACTTCTGTGTATGTGAGGCAGGAAAAGAAACTCCCTGCCGTCAAGACTTTCGCTGACAAGCTGTCTGTCACGAATCAGTCCGTCAGTCGCCTCACGCAAAGTCTGCTCCTCAACACCGAGAAGCTCCGTAGCGGGCAAAGCCAGCTTTTCTCTCGGGCAACAGGTGTGACCGTTGCCGAGGTTATGCCGCAATACGTGAAGAATACCCGCACGTATACGGTGCATCTGCTCGGGCTGCTCGGGCAAAGACGATGCGATTGCATCGGCACGCTCAAAGTTTACTCCTATACCCTCTGCGCAGAGAATATACGGATTTGCCTTAATCATATCAACTGCGTTAAAGCCGAAAATTTTATATGCGTTAAGGCTCTCTCTTGCGGTCATACCGAATTTTTCGAGCGCAATAAGAGTTTGTCTGACGGCAAACTGACGCGAAAACTCTTCGCATATTGTGTTTGCCTTCTGCCTTGAAATGCCCTTTATTTTGCAGAGCTTTTCAGGATGATTTTCGAGAATATCGAAGGCATCATCGCCGAACTCCTCAACAATTTTCTGTGCCGTCGCAGGGCCTATGCCTTTAACCGTGCCGGCAGAAAGATATTTATACAAATCCTGCGCGCTTGAAGGAAGTGAGCGCGCAAATGACTTTGCCTTGAGCTGTCTGCCGTAAAGCGGATGCGTATCGTAACTGCCCCTGACCGTCAGCTTTTCTCCGACGGCAACGTCGGGCAATACGCCGACAACGGTGATAAACTCATCGTCACTCGACAACTCCAGCACGGTAAAGCCGGTTTCTTCAATATGCACCGAAATGTCTTCGACGACACCGATGATTTCTATTTCATCATTAACCAAGCTTAACCGCGTCCTTTTGAGAAATTAAGTTACTCTTCTTTTTTGTTCAGGTATATGTTCACCGCCGCCGAAGCAATGCCGAAGAACATCATCATATATATATTGAGCTTTAGACCGTAGAAAAGGCAATCCGTCATACCGCAGGCGCAGAAAGAAAGAAGCGAAGCGATAAGTGTGATTGCAACGGCTCGCTGTTTTTTACCTTTGAGGCAAACTCTTATCATCATCACGCCAAACGCAACAAACGAAGCCAGCAGAAGCGTTGAACCGATGAGACCGTTTTCAAGCGTTGATTCGATAAAAATGTTATGTGCGTGCGGCTGATTGATGTTGTAGGTGTTATTGAGCTGCTCACGCACGTTGTTGACACCTGTGCCGTAACCGAAAATCCAATGACCTTTGAGCATATCAAAGCAGGCGCGCCATATATCCGCACGGGTGTTGACCGAAATATCGTTGCCGTTGAAAAGGGTGAGCAACCGTTTGAAAACGCCGTCGGCAACAACCGCAATCGCGGCAACACCGCCTACACCGATGCCGAGCAACGCAAGCGTACGCTTACCGCCGTAGAAGAGAAGCACAATAAATGCCGCCGCAAGGGCAAGATACGGACCTCTTGAATATGAAGCGGCAATGCCGCCGACAATCAGCACGGCACAGCCGAAGCCGACGCACTTCTTCACCTTGCCGTTGAGATAAAACATACAGTAAACGGCGAGAGGCAGCATCATCGTAAGGAAGGCGGCAAACATAACGGGGTTGGTGAACGTACTGCTCGCACGCTCCTCAATAGAGATAAACTCCGTACGCTGAATATATTTTCTTGCAAAGTCAGGCAGAAGATAATTGATTGCAAGCTTTGCAACAAGGTTATCAAGCTGATGCCAGAACGGATTGAACATAGTTTTAAGCGGTGCCCAGATAAGCTCACCGTAGTGGAAAAGCACCATCTGCATAACACCGATTCCGCCTGCTACACCGCCGCAGATTGAGCCTGCAAACATAACCGTATCAAGCTTCAGCGGGCTGTCGATGCTTCTGCTCATCATTATAACGGAGATAAAACCGCCAAGCCAGATTGCAATGCCGGACAGACCCGAAACGGCTGACCCGCTGTAAAACAGACCGATTATCTGCCACGCCGCATAAAGCAGAAGGAAAATGCCCGGTACACTTATTGTGCGAAGGGAAAGTTTTTTAAAGCTGACCGTTTTTATGTACGCGATAACCAGAAGGAAAGGAAAAACGTACTCCTGCAAAAGCGCACAAAGCGAAAACGCAACCACTGCCCAAAGCCATTTGCCCTTATTCTGAGTAAAAAAGCTTTTCAGTTTTGCCACAATTAACTGCCCCCTCTTTAAAGACATAGTTAGTTAGAATATAATATAACATTTTTATTGTAATAAATCAATAACTAACGAAAAACACGCCCCACAAAATTGCGAAGCATAACCGACAACGGCGGCAGATGCTCCTGAAAATTCAAAAGCCCACTGCTCTTACACCTGTCTTTTTGCTTTTATATTGACTAATCAGAAAGTCTACTGTATATTTATAACAAATTCAAAAAAACAGAAACGGGGGAATAAAAATTTCTGACCGTTATCCATATATTTGCTTTTTATATTGACTTATCAGAAAATCTACTGTATATTTATAACAAATCCAAACAAACAGAAAAGAGGAATAAAAAATGGCATTTTGTAAAATTTGCGGCACTCAGTATGAGGAAGGTTCAGCTGTCTGCCCCGGCTGCGGCACCTCATTGAACCAGGCAACTGAAACACAGGCGGCACCCGTATACGCACAGCCTGTATATGAAGAACCCGTATATTCTCAGCCCACTTACGAAAACTACGAACCGACAACAACCACTAAGAAAGAAAGCCCCGTTGCGATGATTCTCGGTATCGCCGCTTGTGCTCTTATGTTCTGCTACATAATCCCCATCATCAACTATCTCGCTGTTCTTCCGATTTTAGCACTGTCGGTTGTTGCCCTGATTTTAGGTTTCAAGGGAATGAAAGCAGCAAAAGCAAACGGCGAAAAATCAGTCTTCTCCATTGTCGCTCTCGTTACCGGAGCTCTTGGCGCGCTCTCTGTCATCGGCTTTGGCTGTCTTGTCGGTTTTGGCGTCATAATAGCAATATTTAGCGGCCTTGCAAATATGTAACTTGCAAAATCGTTGCAAAGTTTTTGAATCAAATTGCTATAACACAAATCAACTAACATGGAAATAAAAAATGGCATTTTGTAAAATTTGCGGCACTAAGTATGACGAAGGTGCAACTTTTTGTCCCGGTTGCGGCACTTCATTGGGCGAAGTAGTTGAAACACAGGCATAGGTACACTTGTAGTCAGAGTAATCGGTTTCATCATCGGTATAGTAATTCTCGGCGGCGTAGGAATCGCCGCAATTCTCAGCGAACTTTAATAGAAACAGTATTTTCACCGAGCCGATACTTGTTATCGGCTCTTTTTTATTTTACGGTTGATTTTTCTGCCGATTTCTCATATCATATATATTATCGGAAAGGAGTGCTCGTATGAGAATATGTGTTTTCGGTGCAGCATCACCGACAATTGACCCCGAATACATCAGGCAGACCGAGATTATGGGTGAGGAGCTTGCCAAGCGTGGCCATTCGCTCGTATTCGGCGGCGGCGCAAACGGACTTATGGGCGCCGCGGCAAGAGGAATCAAAAAACACGGCGGACACATAATAGGTGTTATCCCGAAATTTTTCGGCGAAGAAAGCGTCGAGGCTATATTTGAGGAGTGTGACGAGCTTATCACGCCCGACACAATGCGCCAGCGCAAGCAGATTATGGAGGACTACGCAGACGCCTTTATCATCACACCGGGCGGCATCGGCACCTATGAGGAATTTTTTGAAATTCTTACCCTCAAACAGCTTTGCCGCCACAACAAACCGATTGCAATTTATAACATTCTCAACTATTATGACGGAATCACTGCCGTAATCGACAGCGCCGTTGAAAAAAATTTCATCCGCGAAAACTGCAGCAGTCTTTTTGTCAAAACATCAGACATTAACGAGCTTATTGCCTATATCGAAACGCCGATTGACGATTCGCTTACGGTAAAACAGCTCAAAGACGGTTAAAAGCACACAAAAAAACCGTACCGCTATCACCCGATAACGGTACGGTTAATTTTTTTATTTCCAGTTGAACGGACGGAGCATAAAATCCACCGTGCTCTTATCCTGCGGAATCAGACCGAAGGCTGAAACTCTGTGAACGTTGTGCTCGATGAACGCATCGTAAAGCTCTTCATTAGCCTTCAACCGTCCGGGATTGAGGAAGAAATATTCCCCAAGGAACTGATTTGCCTTGAAATATTCCCAGCTGAGGTTTGCAACCTCAACGTTGAACATCTGCTCCTCAGTTACGTCAGCGCTCAGCGCCTTATCCCAAAGAGAATCCAACTTCATAATTGTTGAAAGCGGGTAGAAGCCCGACTGATAGTGCCAGTCGAAATCAAAAGCGTGTGCCGTCTTCTTTATCTGTGCTGTCTGCAGGTCGAGAATTTCTCTGATATAAGGTGCGGCTTCCTCACCGTAATATGCTTTAAGGAAGTCCATCATGTGGTACTCAACATCACAGTCAACATCCCACATAACCTTACAGTAAAGATAGTTTCTCAGCTCGTTGAAAGCTGCGCTGTGTCCGTCACCGCAGTTGTAAACGTAACCCGTGATACCGATGTCGCGCATATACTGCATCGTCGGTTGAAGAGTTTCAAAGTTTGAGAAGAACTGAGCTGAATTGAGGAAGTTTATCGTGTAGTCGTAGATATATGTTCTGTCCGCAACCTTGACCCAGTTTGCATGGTCCTGTGCTACGGTCGGCTCGTTTTCGCCGTAGAGGTTGATAAAGCTTTCGTCGCCGTCCTGAGCGCCGCACTCCGTAATCAGATGGCTGCGGCAAGCTCTGTGGATTCCGCAGAGGACAGGCACGACGTTATCGTTACATCTGAGCGTAAGGTCCTGCGGAGGACGGTCCGTTTCGCCGTAAGCGTAGAACGTGAAGGTGAAGTTCGGAAACTCATCGTCAAGCGCATCGGCAAAGTTATTGGTGAATATCAGCGTCGGCGCGCACACGCTGCCGTACTGCTCATAGAGTGCCTCACAGTTTTCACAGTGGCAGTAGTTTGAATTATCCTTCTGTCCGATGTGAATGTGGTCGGATGTTTCACGCGGGCAGGCAAGAATAGCTTCCCTCGCGTTTTCAATCGCAATCTCGAGCACGTCGGGATGAGAAAGGCAGACGTGGTCCGTTGTGCGCGTACCGTCGGGATTCATTGCAAAATACTCGGGATGCTCTGCAAAAAGAGCATCGGGCACGAGCTTATCGAGCGTAACGTCCCAAAGGACGTATGTGAGTGCGCCGCCGTATTCGGGCGCTTCGTTCCAGAAGGAAACGTTAACCTTCATCTTTGCGCGGTAATTATCCGTTGAGCCCGGGCAGGCGTTGCGGCGGATTGCAAACGAAGGTTTTACGGTGCGGTTGAGCGCCGCATCTACAATAAGATCATCGCTTTCGGGTACAACCTCAAGCTCGGGGGTAAACCAGCGCACGCCGAAATACTCCTCAAGAAGCGTGTAAACACCGTAAAGTGTGCCTCTGCTGTCACCACCCGCAATCAGCAGATGTGTGCCGTCTGAATGAAGCAGGAATCCGTCAGCACCGATTGCCTCACGGTCAACCTGCGTAATCTGTGCTTCAAGCTCTGTTTCGCCTACGATTATTGCCTTGTCACCGTCGTTGTATTCCGACTCGGTGATATACTCAAGCTCAGCACCGCTGAGTCTTTTAACATAGGTCTGAAGCTCACCGACAGCGGTAAGAATACATTCATCGGGAGAATCGGCGGTTACGATAACGAAATCGCTCTCGCCGTCCTCAACAATATACATCGGGGTTGTAACCTCGGGCGGCTCATAAGTTGTTGAGCTGTAACTTACCTCGCCGCCTATCGGAAACGCAAAAAAGGACAATAAAACCACTTCTATAAAGCCGATTACAGCCTTTAAAGTTGCCATTTTTCAGCCTCCTTATTTTGCTGTGTTGCTCATTGTGAATACAAGCTCACCGCCTGCCATAAGCTGCTCGTGTGTTACGTAGCAGCCTTCAAGCTCTACACCGTTGAGCTTAACGGAGCTAACGTAAATGTTATCGTCTGACTGGTTGACAGCCTTAATTTTAAGCACGTTGCCGTTTGAAAGGTTGATTTCTGCGCTGTCAAGGTTGGGTGAGCCGAGCCAGTACTTATCCGTACCTGCAAGCGGGTAGAAGCCCATTGAAGAGAATATGTACCAGCAGCTTGTTGTGCCGCCGTCATCGTTACCGTCAAGACCGTTTATGTCCGTGCTGAAGCGGTTTTCAAGAGTCCATCTTACCCACTTCTGCGTGAGGTCAGATCTGCCTGCGTTTGCAAAGAGATAGGGTGTGTGGAGGTCGTGCTGGTTGCCTACCCAGAAGCCGTCACCGGGGTCAACGGCTGCTCTGTTGCGCGAAGCATCTTTCATAAAGTCCTCAAGCTCACTGACAAAGTATTCCTTCGAGCCAAACAGCTCAATCATACCGTCAATGTCGTGCGTTGCGCTCCAGCGCCACTGTCTTGCACTGCCTTCGCAGTAGTAGTCAGCGTACTTGTTTATCATAATCATATCGTAGAAGGTTGTCATGTGGGGATTGAAGCGCTCTACAAAGCTTCCGTCAGAATTTTTTGCGCGGAAATACTTGGTTTCTGTGTCAAAAAGATTCTTGTAGTACATTGCCTTTTCGGAGTATCTTTCAACGTCATCGGTATAGCCGAGCTCGCCTGCAAGCGTTGCAATTGCGGCATCCTCCCAGGCGTACTCGATTGTACGGCTTGCGGATTCGTTGCCGGGGCAGAGGTCATTGGGAACGTAGCCGTACTGATTATACTCGTTTACGTGCTCACGACCTGCCCTGCTTGAGGGCTTTTCGGACGAATTTTTCATAAAGCTGTATGCTGTCTCAACATCAAAATCTCTGATTCCCTTGAGATAGCTTTCAGTAACCATAATGTTTGCAACGTCACCCATCATTGAGCCTGCATAGCCTGCGCCCTGAGGCCAACGCGGAAGCACACCAACGCCCTGTTTTCCCATTTCAACAATACTCTTGAGGCAGTCAACCTGAATATCCTGCGCGATGAGTGTGTAAAGCGGATGTGTGGTGCGCACCGTATCCCAGAGCGACATATCCGTTCTGTAAGTGTAGCCTTCAGCCACATGCACGTCCTTATCAAAGCCGAGATATTCACCGTTGACGTCGGTGAAGTTTGTGGGCATTATCATATTGTGATAAAGGGCTGTGTAGAAAATTGTCTTTTTATCTTCGTCGTCAGTGCCGACTTTGATAACGGAAAGCTCATCGTTCCAGGTGTTTGCAGCCTTCTCACGAACATCGTCGAAGGTGAGGCCGTCTGTTTCTGCCTGAAGGTTGAGCATTGCGTTTTCTGCGCTGACAAAGCTGATGCCGACCTTAAGCTCAACGCTCTGATCCTTGAGGTCGCCGAAGTTTATATCTATTGAGCAATTTTCGGAATCGGGAGTAATCTCAACAGACTTGACAGGCTTGTCCGCAACAGCGACAAAGTAAGTGGGAAGACCGTCATATCTGCCGGCAAAAGAGCCGTAGAGCAGACAGCTGCCCGTGATTACGCCTGTTTCCTCGTCGTACTCTACCTTACCGTTGCGTGACTGTGCCTTGGCAGCGGCGCTTGTAACGTCGATAAACAGTCTTGCATCTTTTGAAGAGTTGAAGGTGTATCTGTGAACACCGGTATGAATGTCTGCAGTCATCTCTGCAAGGCAGCCTACGCTGGGAAGATAAACGGCATAGTAGCCG
This sequence comes from Acutalibacteraceae bacterium, assembly GCA_045650985.1. GTDB lineage: Bacteria > Bacillota > Clostridia > Oscillospirales > Acutalibacteraceae > UBA8612. The sequence continues at coordinate 10,411 of JAZRRT010000040.1, forward strand.
GGAGAAGCCTGCTCGTTAGCGTGAGAGTAAGCGACCGGGCCTGCCTTTGCGTTGCCTGCGGCAGGAGTAACTCTGAACATTGAATAGTCCTCAGCGCCCGTACCCGAAAGTCTGGAATGGCTGAATCCTTTGATGTGGCCGTGCTCGTAATAATAGCCCGACGTATTGGTTTTGAAGATGTATGCACCGCCGAGGAAGCAGGTATCAGGGCCGAGTCTTACCGAACCGAAAGGAACGGTTGCCGCAGGGCTGACCATACCGCAGGTCCACGGTGTGCCGCCCGTACCGATGAACGGGTCGACGTATTTGCCGTAATCTGTCTCGGGAATCTCCGGCATATCAATGCTCTTGGGAGCTACACCGTTGAAAAGCCCTGACAGAGTCATTTCGATTGCCACGAAAACGGAAACGAAAACTCTGATGATATTCCACATAACAAATCCCCCTGTATTTTACTTGGATTTTTCATAATTATAATATAAAAACCATTCAACTGCAAGGATTTGCATAAAATATACGGTTTTTATTTGTTTTTCGGGTTTTATGTGCTATAATCTGTACCGAACTACTTGCAGAAGGGCAGGAAACAAAAATGACAAAACTTCTCTCCGCTTCAATGATGTGTGCCGACCTGATGAACATAGAAAAAGCTGTAAAAGAGCTTGAGTCGGCAAAAATCGAATATCTTCATATCGATATTATGGACGGCAGTTTCGTGCCCAACATCACGCTCGGCTTCGATTTTGTAAACGCGCTCAAATCAATAACCGATATACCGCTTGACGTACACATGATGGTGGATAATCCCGCGCGCTTCATCGAAAGAATGAAGCTTGATAAAGGTGACGTTATCTGCATACACTATGAGGCAGACAAGGACGTCGCTAAAACGCTTGAGCTTATCCGCGCTCACGGCTGTCAGGCAGGTCTTGCAATCAACCCGACAACACCGCTCTCCTGCCTCGAAAGCTTTACGGACAGCATTGATATGGCGCTTATTATGACGGTTACGCCCGGCTTTGCGGGTCAGAAAATGTTTGAAGGTGCTGAAGAAAAAGTCATAGCCGCGCGCAAACTGCTCAGCACGGCGGACAGATACATCCCCATCGAGGTTGACGGCAATATGAGCCCCGAAAACGGCAGAAAGCTCAGCGCGGCAGGCGCCGACATATTCGTGCTCGGCACAAGCGGTCTGTTTATCAAGGACAAGGCTATGACCGTTTCGGCTGAAGAATTCAGAGCAGCAATCGCAAACTGACGTATAAGGAGAAAACTATGTTCAGCTTCATCCGCGCCGCAGTTGTCGGCAGCATAAATATGGATATAATCCTCTCTATGGAAAAAGTGCCTGAAATTGGTGAAAACGTGCTGGGCACTCAGTACAGCTATTCCTGCGGAGGTAAGGGCGCAAACCAGGCATCAGCCCTTGCAAAGCTCGGCGCAAAAACAAAGATGATAGGCAAGGTGGCAGACGACGCAAACGGCAGAAAACTTCTTGAAAACCTTGCGGCAAACAACATCGATTGCGCAGGCGTTTCAACCTCGGGCACGCAGACGGGAATGGCGGCAATCATCCTCGACGGCGAGGGTAGAAACCGCATCGTAGTATATGAGGGTGCAAACGCAGAAATTGACGCAAAAGAAGCGGCAGATTTCATAACCGACGACCTTGACCTGCTGCTTGTTCAGTTTGAAACGGCCGAAGAGGTTGTTACGGAATGTGTCAACCGCGCAATTTCAAAGGGTATCACAACCGTTATCGACTGCGGACCTGCAAAACAATTTGCGCTTGAAAAAATGCAGGGCGCAACGATAATTTCGCCCAACGAAAGCGAAACCTTTGCACTGACGGGAGTTTCACCGGACAGCGAAGAAAAAATACGCGAGGCTTGCGTAATTCTCAAAGAAAGAAGCAAGGCGGAATTTGTCGTGCTCAAGCTCGGTGACAGAGGTTGCGCCGTATTCGACGGCAATAAGCTGCGCGTAATGGCAGCATACCCGAGCAACGTTGTTGACACAACAGCCGCGGGCGACTGCTTCACGGCGGCAATGGCGCTTGAATACAAGCGCAGCGGCGACATTTACAAAGCCTGCGATATGGGCAACAAAGCCGGCAGCATTGCCGTAAGCCGTATGGGCGCCGCCGCATCGATGCCCGAAGCTGAAGAATTGACAAAATAAATAAAAAAAATGCAGCTCTTTCCCGTTGAGGAAAGAGCTGCAATTTTATGTTTCAGCTTATTTTACCTTGACCTTGTAGCACTTGATTTCAAACGGATTAATCTCGAAGCTGAGAGTCTTGCCGTCTGCAATATCTGCCGCAACGTCTTCACGCTCAAGAAGGTTACACTCTGTAACGCTTGCGATTTCAGCAAAGAACTCGGCTGTAACCTTTGTTCTTCTGCCTGATTTCTCAACAAAGCGAACGATGTAAGCATCCTCGTCCTCGCACTTCTTAACAGCCTCAAGCGTAACGTTCTTGCCGTCAACGCTGATGAATGAGCCGCTGTCTGTGCCCTTTGCCTCGTCGCTGAGCTCAACGGGAAGCATCGGGTTGTTGAATTCAAGACCTCTTACAAGTGTCTCTGCATCCTTCCAGCCGCCTGCGTGCGGATAGAGTGAGTATGTGAAGTAGTGGTCGCCTCTGTCTGACTGCGGGTCGGGGTTCATCGGAGCCTTAAGAAGAGTGATAATCATTCTCTGCTCGTTAACCTCGTAGCCGTACTTGCAATCGTTGAGGATTGTAAGACCGTAGCCATCCTCAGACATATCGATAAAGTTGTGGGCAGAAACCTCAAACTTAGCCTTATCGTAAGGATTGTGGCGGTAGTTGGAGCTTTCGATTGTTGCGTAAGCAATATCTCTGGTGTACTTCTGAGCCTTGATGTCAACGTCGAAGCCAACCTTGAGAAGCTTCTCCTGCTCGTGCCAGGAGATAAAGGTATCAAAGTCAATTCTGTCAAGCTCGTTGTAGATGATGATGTTCTGCTTGAGAGTTGACTTCATAATGTTCTTTGTGATTGTAACGCAGGTAAATACATCACCGCATACAACGCTTTCAACCTTGCCGGGCTCCGTGTCAAACTCACGGTCTGTGTAGGTTGCAACAATATCCCATGCATCATACTTACCGGGAAGGTCTTCATAGATGCGGAATACGTTGCCCTTGCCTTCAAGCACTTCTCTGTCGTTTTTCTTGTCGTAGATTGAGACAAGCTCTGCGGCAGAATCAAACTTGAGGCTGAAGAAAGCATTTTCTACGTCTGCACACTCTGCCGCCTTTGCAGCGGGTACAGCAGCATCCTTGGTGTAGTATACTTTATAACCGACAGCGGGAACGTCCTTTGCAACAAAGACGAGAACTTTTGTGCCGTCAGTCTTTGTGTAAGCCTGAACGGGAACCTTGTTGCCGTCAGCATCGTAAATCTCAACATCCTTGTAGGGAAGCTCAACCTTTGAGGTTGCAGCAGTGCCGAGAGAGTTGAACAGTGCGAAGGGCTTGCCGTACTTTGCACCTGCACCGATGTTGCCTGCAATTGCGTTGAGAGCCTCATCACGTACACTCTCACCGATTGCAATAATATCCTTGTAGATATTGCAAAGGTCACCGAATACCTCGGTAATGTGCGAGCCGGGAAGTGAATCGTGGAACTGGTTTGTAAGAATCATCTGCCAGCCCTCGTTGAGCTTTGCAAGAGGATACTCGTAACCGTAGCCCATTGCGATGCTTGCAAAAATCTCAGCCTGACGGTAAAGGTTTTCGCTGTATCTGTTGAGTTTTTTGAGCATAGCCTTTGTTGTGTGAACACCTCTGTGCTCCTCAAGGTAAAGCTCATCTTTCCACGTCGGGATGTTTGTATCGGTTGCCTTTGCCTTCATTCTTGCAAGTGAATCCTCAATCTTGCTTGTCTGGGTTGCGGGCAGACCGGGGAAGTTCTTATAACGCTTTACGTACTCAAGCATTTCGGTGTCGACACCGCCGCCGCCGTCACCCCAGCCGTAGCAGTACATTGACTCGCCGATTGTAGCCTTGTCTGTGTACTTCTTCCAGCTCATCTTGAGTGAGTCAGCTTCAACTGTGCCGATGAAGTGTGAGGGAGGAACTGTTGAGAAGATCTTTGAGCCGTCGGGGCCTTCCCACCAGAATGTGTTGTACTGCCAGGGATTGGTATCGTTCCAGATTCCCATCTTGTGAGTTACGAAATACTCAACGCCTGCCTTCTTGAGAATCTGGGGCATTGCGTAGCCGTTACCGAATACGTCGGGTACCCAGCAGGTTTTGGGTGTGATACCGAATGTCTTCTCAGCGTATCTTACGCCGTGAAGAAGCTGACGGACAAAGGACTCACCTGAAATAAGGTTACAGTCGGGCTCAACGCACATTGCGCCGATGTATTAGCATCTGCCTTCAGCAATACGCTGTTTTACCTGATCGAACAGGTTGGGATATTTATCCTGCATTTCAATGTATGTGGGAGCTGA
>JAZRRT010000041.1:0-22500 GCA_045650985.1 Acutalibacteraceae bacterium
CGCCTGCCTTCTTGAGAATCTGGGGCATTGCATAGCCGTTACCGAAAACGTCGGGAACCCAGCAGGTTTTGGGAGTGATACCGAATGTCTTTTCAGCATATCTTACGCCGTGAAGAAGCTGACGGACAAAAGACTCACCTGAAATAAGGTTACAGTCAGGCTCAACCCACATTGCACCGATGTATTCCCATCTGCCTTCTGCAATACGCTTCTTGACCTGCTCGAACATAGCAGGATAATTCTTCTCCATCTCGATGTATGTGGGAGCTGTGCTCTGTGAGAAGATGAAGTCGGGGTACTGCTCCATAAGGCGAAGCATTGTAGCGTGTGTTCTGCCGAGCTTACGGACGTACTCTTTATATGCCCACATGAAAACAATATCAAGGTGGGAGTTACCGATAAGGTCAATCATACCCTCGGTCTTGTAGTTTGTGTTGCTGTAAACTCTGTCCTTAAGAACTTTCTGAGCTGCAAGAAGACCTGCCTTGAACTCGTCGCCGTCAACGTCGAAATTGACGTGAGTGAAAGCTTCTTTAAGTGCGGAGCGAATAAGCTCAGCAATACCTGTGTCGAGAACAGGCATAAACAGTGCGTTGAAAATTGTCTTGAAATCCCAGTAAACCTCTTCGATTACGGGGTCGACAACACCGATGAATGAGCAGGAAAGAGTTTTGACTGTTGACTCGTTTGAGTGCCAAACGTAGTATGACTCGATATCAACGTCGTAGTGCTTGCCTGCCTCAGCGCAATCGGAAAGAAGAACGCTGTTACGGAAGGGGTCAAGACCCTGATAAGGCTCACCGTTGAGAGAAAGAAGGGAGTCACCGCCGAAGTAGACGTTGAGTGTAACCCTCTTGCCTGCAAAACGCTCAGGGATTTCGAATGAGTTTTTGAAGAATGCGCTCCAGCCGTTGTTACCCCAACGGTCGCCAACGTTAAGCTCCTTCCACTCATCGTAGAGATATTCGTAATCGCCTACACCCTTGTAGATGCATTCTTTCATCTTCCATCCGGGAATAGATTCGATGTCTGTGTAAATTCTTTTCTTAAGTGTCTTGAGCTTTACGTTTACAACGTCGTCAAAAGAGAAAATACCTCTCTGCTTGCCCTTAACGGCGTCACGCCAATCGTCAACGTGAGCATCCATCGCATCAAGGCCGGCAAAAGCGTCAAGATTTTTGTTTTCTGCCAAAGTTCATCGTCCTTTCTTATGTAAAATCGGGTTAAAGACCGCTTTGTGTCCTTTACAGTATAACACCAACATAAAAATATTTCAATATAAAAAAGAGGTTTGCGCTGTAAATAGCACGCGCAAACCCCTATTTGTTTTCAACTCAGCCCTCAAGTCCTTCAAGCATCTGCGCAAAGAGCGTGTTTGCCCAGGCAAACCAGACCCTTGTGAAGTCCGACGGATTATCTGCGTTGAAGGATTCGTGCATAAAGTTTGTGCCTGCGTGCGTGTTGCTGAGCATCTCAAGGCACTGCTTTATTTCGTCCTTATCCGAGCTTGTGATAATCTGCATAGTCAGCGCTATATGCCAGATATTGTTTTTGGGAGTGTGCGGACTGCCGACACCTTTTGCCGCCTTACCCTCAAAGTAATAGGGATTATCCTTCGACAGAATAAAGCGGCGCGTGTTTTTGTAAATCTCATCATCCTTGCCGCAGTAGCCGAGATACGGTGCGGCAAGCAAACTGGGTGAATTTGCATCGTCCATAAGGTTGAAGTTGCCGAAACCGTCGGTTTCGTAAGCATAGATTCTGCCGTATTTCGGGTGGTTGACAACGGCATAGTTTCTGATACCGTCATCAATTTCGGCAGAGAGTTTAAGGCATTTTTCGGCAAGAGCCTCGTTGCCGAATGCTTCCGCAAGCTCTGCGGCATAGCGCATTGCAACAACAGCCATCATATTAGACGGCACAAGGTAATTGAAAATGCACGAATCATCCGACGGGCGGAAACCCGACCACGTCATACCCGTGAAGTTGACAGGTCTGCCGTAGCCGCCAAACGCAAGCGTATCGGAGGCAGGGCAATTCTTGCGGTCAAAGAAATACGTTGAGTTTTCTCCGTGACGCTGCTCCTTTATAAAGTGGTCAGCTATTGTTTCAAGCATCTTTTCCACCTGCTTGGTGAGCACAAGGGAATCGCCCGTTGATTTATAGTATTCGTAGGTTAGATAAACGGAAGCACAAAGAGAATCCACCTCGTACTTGCGCTCCCATATAAGTTCGTGGTCAAAATCCGACGCATCCTTCCACTTGTCTGCGCACGGTGCGGCGTTGAATGCGTTTGAGTACGGGTCAAGATTAACGTAGTAAGCGTGTCTTGCTATAACACCGCGGAGAATTGCCTTAAGCTCATCATCCTCTGCAGCATACTTGATATAAGGCTTGAGCTGTGCCGCACTGTCGCGAAGCCACATTGCGGGAATATCGCCCGTGATTACAAAATACGAGCCGTCATCAAGCTGCTGCGTTGTTGTTTCAATCGTGTTGAGAAAGCACTGCTTTGCAAGCGGCGCAAGAGGCGGAAAAACCCTCTGCATCTTTTCCTCAAGCTCCTGTGCTTTCTTTATAAGAATATCAGGTGTTTTCATTCTTTTCTCCTTATCAAAAACAAAAAAGCTTCGCCCGAAAGACCGCGGCCCGTCTGAGCGAAGCAAAAATTCAAACCTTTGTTAATATTAATATCCGCCCATCATACTGCCCAGGCTGACAACGCCTAAAACGCCCAGAATTGCTACAATAATAGCAATTACGGCAATTATTGCGATGAAAATCCAGTAGGAACGAGCATAGTTCTTTATGTTTTTATTCTTCGGAGCAAAGGACATAACAATCAGCATAATAAAGCCGACAACGGGAATAGCAAACAAAATTGTCAGACCGAAAAACTTACCTGCGCTGACAACGGGTGCCATATTCTCATCATTTGCGACAACGGGAGCCTGATAGTTGTTATACTGCGCCTGAACGTGCTGAGTATTTACGTGAGGCGGCTGCTGCACACCGTACTGCGCAGTCTGATAGCCGTACTGCTGCTGAGGTGCAGTCTGATAGCCGTACTGCTGCTGAGGTGCAGGCTGATAGCTGTACTGCTGCTCGGAAGCAGGCTGGTAGCCGTACTGCTGCTCGGAAGCAGGCTGGTAGCTGTACTGCTGCTCAGAGGCAGACTGAACGTCAGCATTCTCGGGAGCGGAACCGTTAACCGGAGTCAGACAAACGCTGCATACGGTTTCGCCGGGCTTAATATCCTGACCGCATATGCCACAAAAATTTGCCATTTGTACCATCCTCTTTTCATCTTGTAAAATTCCGACAAGAAATATGTCGTATTCGATTTGATTTTACCATATAACCTGTCGATTTTCAAGAAGCAAAAACATATTTATCCGGTTACGTTTCCGTAACCCTTTGCTATTGAAATTTTTTCGGAATTGGATTATACTTTGTTCGGATAGAGAAAAAACTGATAGGAGATTGTTTATGAAAAAACTGCTTTCTGCCGTAATTCTTGCATCAACGCTTCTACTCACAACCGCCTGCGGCAACAACACAGAGGTATCTACAACCGTACCTGCGGACGAAGCTCCGCTCACATCAGCTGTGGCAGACATCGTGCCCGACACGACACAAGCCACCGAAGACGTCTCAACCGATACCACTCAGACTCAACCCGAAGAAACGACAGCCACACCTGCATTGCCGACAGCAACGGTAGACATTGTCAGGCTGTTTAACGAAAGTGCGAACAAAATCAAATCCGATGCTTCAACCGTAACAAAAAACTACGAAAAACGCACCGTAAACAAAGACAAGCTCGTTGTACCCGCAGGGCTTCAGTCAACCGCCGACGATATGATTGCATCTTTTATGAAGGATGACACCGATCCGATAGTTTACACGGGCAAGGAAGAAATCCGGGAAAACTTCATCGTGCCCGCTCAGCCTTACGTAAGCCGGCTTGACACTGCATACGTTGCAAAGGCAGCCTGCACAGACAGCGGAAACACATATACTATTTACATCAAGCTCAAAAACCAGACAAGCCCGACGGCGGGCTCAGGTATCGGCGCAGTATGTGACGTAATCGAGTCGGGTGAGGTTGCGGAAAAGGCTCCTTTTGTGGAAAAATTCACAACCGAATATTACAACTGCGAAATCACCGCAACCGTTGATAAAGCAACAGGCAGAATTACTCACATCATTTATTCAACACCGCTCACGCTCAACATCACGGTCAATATGTTCGGCACGCACGATCTTGTTATCGGCTTCACATTTGTTAAGGATTACACCGTAAAATACTAAGCAACTTCTCTGCACAAAGCAATATTTCCGCGCAGGCACTTATCTTCGGATAAGTGCTTGCTTTTATTTTACGATATATGATATAGTTTAAAAAATACAATTCAGGAAGTGACATATATGGTTGCAAAATTTTTTGATCACATCGTTCACGGCGGAGACTACAACCCTGATCAATGGATAAACACACCCGAAATCTGGAACGAAGACATGCGTCTTATGAAGCTTGCCCACGTAAACTCGGCAACCATAAACATTTTTGCCTGGTCGCTCATCGAGCCGGAAGAGGGCGTCTATAATTTCGGCTGGCTTGACACCATGATGGATAAGCTGCACAAAAACGGAATTGATGTTATCCTCGCAACTCCCTCGGGCGCAAGGCCTCCGTGGCTTGCTCAAAAATATCCCGAAGTACTCCGCGTAGAGGAAAACGGAATACGCAACGAATTCGGTGTGCGGCACAACCACTGCCTGACATCACCCGTTTACAGGCAGAAGGTGCGTGAAATCAACCAAATTCTTGCTGAGCGCTACAAAGACCATCCCGCGCTCAAAATGTGGCACATATCCAACGAATATTGCGGCGAATGCCACTGCGAGCTTTGTCAGGAAGCTTTCCGCGGTTGGTTGAAAAATTACTACCACAACGATATTGAAGAGCTCAACGAAAAATGGTGGAACGGTTTTTGGAGCCACAGATTCAATGACTGGAGCCAGATAAGCTCGCCCAAACACAGAGGCGAAAGCCACGTTTCGGCAATGAAGCTTTGCTGGAACAGATTTGTTTCGGACAGTCATATCTCATTTTATGAAAATGAGATTGCTCCGCTTCGCGAAATCACACCGGACATTCCGATTACGACAAACTTTATGAATATGTATGACGGCATCGACTACCAGAAATTTGCCGCTCACCTTGACCTTATTTCGTGGGACAACTACCCTGCATGGGACAAGGGCAACAACGGCGCAATTGCTGTAAGGACGGCATTTGCGCACGATGCTTTCCGCTCAATGAAAAACGGTCAGCCGTTCTTTATGATGGAAAGCACGCCGTCACTCGTCAACTGGCACGACGTCAATAAGCTCCCGAAGCCCGGTATGCAGGAATTATCATCCATACAATCAATTGCACACGGAGCAGACAGCGTACAGTACTTCCAGTGGAGAAAGAGCAAGGGAGGACACGAAAAATATCACGGCGCAGTCGTTGACCATTGCGGACACGAAAACACGAGAGTTTTCCGTGATGTTGCGCGTCTGGGTACGGTGCTCGAGAAGCTCAGCAGCGTTGTCGGCGGTTACAGCAACGCAAAGGTTGCCGTGATTTACGATTGGGAAAATTCCTGGGCAATCAAACATTACTGCGGCTTCAACAACATTGAAAGAAATTACGTTGACGAATGTGTCAAATGGTACAAGCCGTTTTATGATATGGGTATTACCGTAGACATTATCCCGATGGATACGGATTTTTCCAAGTATGACCTTGTTATTGCACCCTACCTGTATATGCTCAAGGACGGCACGGAAATCAGAATTGAAAAATACGTTGCTGACGGCGGCAATTTTGTTGCAGGCTATCTCTTCGGCTTTGTCGACAGCAACGATTTGTGCCATCTCGGCGGCTTCCCCGCAGGAAAACTCAAAGAAGTTTTCGGCGTATGGTGCGAAGAAACGGATTCGCTGCCCGAAGGCATAAAAAACGTTGCCGTCTGTGGCGGCAAGGAATATGACGTCGTACATATTTGCGACCTTGTTCATGCAAAAACTGCCAAAGTGCTCGGCACTTACGGCAAGGATTTCTACGCAGGTATGCCGGCACTCACAGAGAACAGTTATGGCAAAGGCAAGGCATACTATGCCGCTTTCCGTAACGATGATGATTTCACCTCAGATTTCTGCAAATCCCTTGTTTCACAAATCTCTATCGAACCCGACACAAACATTATCACACCCGAAAACGTAACTGTAAGAAAACGAGGCAACACCGTTTTTGTTATGAATTTCAGTGACAATGCAGCTGAGATTGAGCTTGATAAAGAATACAGAAATCTCACAAGCGGCGAAACGGTAAGCGGCAAATTAACGCTTGACGTATGCGGCTACCTTATACTTGAATAAACTGTTTATCCGGTGATATAAATGAAAGAATTACATCTTATTTGCAATGCACATCTTGACCCCGTTTGGCTTTGGCAACGCCCGGAGGGAATTGCCGAGGCCATATCTACCTTTCGTGTCGCAGCAGATTTCTGCGATGAATTTGACGGTTTCATATTCAACCACAACGAATCCGTACTTTACGAATGGGTTGAGGAACACGAGCCGGAGCTTTTTGCACGTATTCAACGCCTTGTAAAAGAGGGCAAGTGGCATATTATGGGCGGTTGGTATCTTCAGCCCGACTGCGTTATGCCCTGCGGCGAAAGCTTCATCCGCCAGATTGAGACCGGCAGGAAATACTTCCAAGAGAAGTTCGGTGTTACTCCGACAACCGCAATAAATTTCGACCCCTTCGGACACACGAGAGGTCTTGTGCAAATCCTTAAAAAGTGCGGCTACGACTCATACGTCTTTATGCGCCCGTCCCGGATAGATGCAGAACACGACTTTATATGGCGCGGCTTTGACGGCAGCGAAATAACTGCCCACAAAATGAACGGCGGCTACAACTCGGGCAAGGGCAAGATTATTAACAAAATAAACAGTGCGCTTGAACGAGAGTATGGCACAAGCGGAACAAACATAATGTTCTGGGGTATAGGCAACCACGGCGGCGGTCCGTCAAGAGCCGACTTGAACGCTATTGCACAGTTTATGCAAAACAATCCCGAAAAAGGGCTGAAACATTCATACTGCGAGAGCTATTTTGAGCAGCTTGACAAATCGGCTCTGAGCGTTTTTGACAAGTCGCTCAACTATACTATGGTCGGCTGTTATACAACGATGGTACGAATCAAGCAAGCGCACCGCAGACTTGAAAACGATCTCAGCTTATGCGAAAAAATGCTTGCACTCAGCGGCATTGATTACGACAAATCGGAGCTTGAAAAGGCGGAAAAAGCGCTCCTTTTCTGTGAGTTTCACGATATTCTGCCCGGCACAAGCATCAAGGCGGCAGAGGATGATTGCCTGCGCCTGCTTTCCTACGGCAGCGAGATAGCCGAGCGATATAAGAACAAGGCTTTCTTTAAGCTTTGTGCGGGGCAGCCCAAAGCAAAGGACGGCGAAATTCCCGTTCTTGTTTTCAACCCGCATCCTTACAGAATAACACAGGACATTGAGGTTGAATTCCAGCTTCAGGACCAGAACTGGAACGAAAACGAAGTAACGATGGTACGTGTCCGTGATAAGAACGGCAAATATCTGCCCGCACAAAACGAAAAGGAAGCGTGCACGTTCAGCTTGGATTGGCGCAAAAGGGTCTGTTTCAGAGCAGAACTTGAGCCGATGAGCATAAACCGCTTCGACTGCGAGCTATATGTTGAAAATTACCCCAAGCGCAGGATTCAACCCTGCGATCAGACAGACGGGCACTTCACCTTTGACAACGGCACAATGCAGGTGTTAATCAGCAAGAAGACGGGACTTATCGACAGATATTGCGTCAACGGAGTTGATTTGCTGCAGGCAGGCAGCGCAAACATCACCGCAAGTAAGGACAACGAAGACCCGTGGGGTATGACCGTTGAAAGCTTCAACGAGCATATCGGGCGCTTTACACTTCTCAGCGACAGAAAAGCAAACGAATTCAACGGATACCCGGACGAAAAAACAGGCAACGTAAGAGTTATTGAAAACGGTGCTGTAAGGCTCAGAATTCAGGCAACCTTCGGCTATGACAACTCGTTTGCAAGCGTTATTTACACATTGCCCAAAAGCGGCAGCCATATAGACATTGATTTGCGTATACTTTCAAACGACAGCAGCAGATTTTATAAACTCAACTTCATTTCAACGCTTGATACACCCGATTTTTATGGGCAGACAGCCTTCGGTACTGAAAAACTGCATACAAGTGGCAAGGAAGCCGTTTACCAGAAATGGTGCTGCATTGCCGACGGCAAAAACAGCCTTGCTGTAATCAACAGCGGCACGTACGGCGGCAGTGTTGACGGCAACACGCTATCTGTTTCTCTGCTCAGAACCCCTGTTTATTCCGCCCATCCGATAGGCGAAAGACCTCTTGCGGACACCGACCGCACACATGACCGAATTGACATCGGTGAGCGCCGATTCAGTTACAGATTAACCGCCGACACAAGCACGGTTGATATGCAGGCTCAGCTTTTCAATGAACCGTGTGTTGCGCTTTCGTTCTTCCCTTCAGGTCTTGGCACAAAGCCTGAAACGACGATTGAACTGAACAGTACGGACATAATTCTGACAAGGCTTTGCAAAGCACAGGGCGGCACACTTATGCGTTTTTACAACTCAACCGACAAACTTACCTCCGCAACGCTGAGAGCAGGCGGACGCGAATTTGCGCTCAGCCTCGGCGGATTTGAGGTGCAGACCTTTGTTTTTGACGGTGAAAATCTCACTGCAAGAGAAACACTTAACGGATTGGCTTGACAAAGCTGAATCCCGGAAATATAATATAATTAACAAACTTCAAGGAGGTTTTTTATGGATAACGGATTCAACAACGGATACTATGCCAATGCCCCTGTGCCGCAGTATCAGCCCCAATACCAGCCGAATCAATCTCCAAAGAACAGAACAGCTGCCCTGCTTCTGTCAATTTTCGTCGGTACAATCGGTGTCAACCGTATGTATCTCGGTATAAAAGGCGGCGTCAGCAGACTTGTAAGATACATCGTTTCCTTAAACCTGCTCGGTGGTGCCTACTTCTGTCTCTTCCTTGTTATGCTAATTGCGGAAGAGATGTCATACAGCTACTACTACGACGATTTCGCTATTGTATGGATGTTTGTCTTTCTGGGCATCGAGATTCTTTTTGCGTTCATATCAATCGGTCTGCTGATTCCCAACATAGTCGGCAGCATTAAAGATATTGTCCGCACCGCAAAGGGACAGATGACCGACGGTCAGGGTCTTCCCGTTACAAAGTGGTAATCACCGCATAAAGAAATCAGAGGCTTATGAGTTCATTCTCATAAGCCTCTTTGTTTATCCTTATTTGTCTGCTGTCTGCCTGTCAACAACCTCGGTCAAGAACGATTTGATTGCGTTGTCATACTGTTCGGTATGCTGAAGTCTGAGACGCGAATGTCTGCCCTTATCAAACCAGACAAGGCGCTTATTCGCTTCGTCGGTGCCCGCCTTCGCAAAAAGCTCCTCCGCTTTTTTGGGCACAGAGTAAATATCCGCATCGCCGTGAAGCATCAGCAACGGCTTCTTATACTTGTGAATGTAGTCTATCGGACCAATCTTCATCGTATATCCCGTAAAACGCTTTGCAAGCATATTTACAACGTCGATAACAACAAAAGACGGCGCGTGAAAAGCCTTCATATGGTTTTTGAAGCTGAGGAAGAAGTTTGCGTACATACCCTCTGCAACAAATGCGGTAAAATAATCGGGACAGTTATCGCTTGTAAGCGCATAGACTGCACAGGCGCAACCGACACATATACCGTGAATAACTATTGACTTGACGCCGTACTCACCGTGAAGAATCTCACCCCACTTGATAATATCCTTGCTCTCGTCAAAGCCGAACGAATTGTACTTACCGTCGCTCAGACCGTGGGCACGCTGATCAATTGTAAGAACGTTGTATCCGCTTTCGATATATGCCTTTACAAAATAGTAACCGTACTTGAGACCCTCACTTCTGCCGGGAATAAGAATAACCGCACGGTCGTAACCGAAATCGTAATATTCCGCGTAGAGGTTCAAACCGTCGTTCATCGTGTGAAGGTCAATTTTTTTGTCGGCAAACTGCTCCATATAAGCAACACCGTCATAATACATCTTATGATGCTCTTCACCCGGGAAAGAAACGTTGCGGCTCCACATATTCTTATTTTTTCTGGTAAGCGTATTCCAGAAAACAATTCTTCCCGTAACGAGAAGCGATATTGCAAAGCCGACAAGCACGATAACCGCGGCAATAATAATCCAAACGTAGGTTTCCATAACTCTTCCTTTTTAGTGCAAAAAATTATTCAAACGACATTATCAGGTCAAATGAACCGATGCCCGTTTCAACAAGGTCTGTTTCAGTAAAAATATGCCGGTTTGTGATATGACCGCTCAGCTCATCCGCATCTTCCTCAGTGAAGCTGCTGCCTGCGAAGAAGGTAACCATATCTCTTTCGTTTTCGTCAAGCACGCTGTCTGCAACAGCCTTTGCAACATCAAGCACGGTTTTGCCAACAGCGATAATGCTGCTGTCCGTCATTGCGATGCAGTCGTTTTTGCAGATTTCGAGCGAATCAAAAACAGTATCTTTTGCAGCACGCGTAATTACAACGTCATAAATATTGCCGACCGTAGCATTAATCTCCTCAACAACCTCTGCGGGTGATTCGCTGTCAAAATCGATAATCGCAAGAGACGAATAGCAATCGGCTATTGATTTGCTCTGTGCGATAAAAATGTTTTTGTCGCCGACAAGTGCCTTTGCCTGCTCTGCAACGAGGAAAAGATTTTTATCGTTGGGCAGAACAATTATATTGCTGTTTTCCGCCGCATCGAATGCTTTTACAAAATCTTCGGCGCAGGGAGCATAACCGTCACAGGCAGACACAACAACGTCAACACCCATTTTGATAAACAGCTCTGTCATACGTTCATTCTGCGCAACGCAGACAAGAGCAAATGCGCCGTCTTTAAACTCGGGTGCTACGGTAACCGTCTTGCTCAGCCCCGAATGCTGAACACTCATATTCTCAATCTTGAGCGTAAGGAACTCACCGAAGCGGTGCGCATAGCCAAGCACCTTTTCAGGCTCCTGAGTGTGAACGTGAAATTTTATTTTATCGTTTTCAAACGAAATTACAACAGATTCGCCAAGCTCATTGAGCATAGCCACAAACGCTTCGCAGTCAGGCTCTTCCTTGCCGTTGCAAAGCTGAACGAGAGCCTCCGTACAGTAGCCATACTCAAAACTGCTGTTGCGGTTGAATGCCGCATAGTCGATTACTGCCTCTTTTTCTGCGGAAACCGGCGCAACAAGCTCTTCTCCGCGAAGGCACTTGTTCATACCGTCAAAAAAGCAGATTGCACCTACACCGCCGCTGTCAACAACACCTGCGCTCTTGAGCACGGGAAGAAGGTTGGGCGTATTGTCAAGGCTGACACGTGCGCTTGCAAGAAAATCATCAAGCAGCACGGCAAGGTCAGCATACGCTTTGCCCGTAACAGCCTGCGTTGCCTCGCGGAGCACGGTAAGAATCGTGCCCTCCGTGGGGTGCGCAACGGAATTGTAGGCAAACGTTACGCCGTTGTTGAGCGCATCGATAAAGCTGTCACAGTCCGCATCACCTTCAAGGGCAACAAAGACCTCGGAAAAACCTTTGAGAAACTGGGAAAGTATAACACCCGAGTTGCCTCGCGCACCGTAAACAACAGTGTCCGAAAACTTTTTTGCCGTCGCGGAAAGTGAACCGTCAAATTCTGCAATTGCGGCATAACCTATTTTGACGGTTGTCAACATATTGGTGCCCGTATCACCGTCCGGCACGGGGAAAACGTTAAGATCGTTTATCTCTTCACAGTGCAGTGCAAGATTGCGGATTGCATAATCTGTCAATGCACGGAATAGCTGTCCGTTTATAAGCTGATTCATTGTCGGAAACCGAATCTCCTGTTACTTGGAATTGAGTTTTGTGATAAGCTCTCTTTCTGCCGAAAGATCCGTTACCTCGTTACCAAGGTAATACACGCCTATCATACCCGGGCCGATATTTGTTGCGTTGCCCGAGAAACAGCAGGAAATGAAAACCTTTTTGAAGTTGAGCTCTTTTTCAAGCATTTCCTTGAGAGTGAGCGAATACTGCTCTCTGTCCGTATGGTAAATAACGGCATAGTTATCTGAAACGTCAACTGCCGTCTCCTTTATATAGCTAACGGTAAGGTCAAGTGCCTTGCGGATACCCTTTGCCTTTGTGAGCACCGTTACGTAGCCTTCACTGTTGCAATCGCCCATAGGCTTTACGTTTGCGAAGCTGCCCATAATAGCCTTGCCCATTGTGATTCTGCCGTGTCTTGCAATTGCAATAAGGTCGTCAACGGGACCCATCTGATGAACTCGCTGCTTGTTTGCTTCAAGCCAGGCGATAACCTCATCAAAGCTCTTGCCTTCTTTTTTCATAATGTTTGCGTACATTGTGAGAAGCGCAAAAGCGCCCGACATACGCATGGAATCAAAGCAGTAAATGTTTGCCTCAGGATACTTTTCTTTTACTCTCTTTGCGGCTGTGCAGGTAAAATCGTAAGTGCCGCTTATTTTTGAGGAGAGCGACATACTGAGAATGCTGTAACCCTGACTTACGTATTTCTCGAACTTGTCGGCATACTCGTCGATATTGGGCGGCGCGGTTGTAACCTTAGCCTTTTTGTCACCGAGTATACGGTAAAACTCGTCGCGTTCAATCTGCGACCAGTCGAGTGTTGTAAGCAAATCGCGCTCGATACCACCTGCGCTGATGCTGATATGACCTGTTATATAGTCCTCCATACCGCAAAATTCACGCATTTCCTGCGAAAGGTCACACGTAATATCTGCAAGAATTACATATTTATCCATCGTATTCTCCTCCCGGTTTCTGAACACTTTATATATACACAAACTAATTGATTGTTATCCTTTGAATGTTATCATATTTCTTTGCAAAAGTCAACAAACCGCGACGTTTTGCGCAACGCACAAACAGCAAAAGCAGGAGTAAATACACCTGCTTTTTTGGTTGTTTTGAGAAAATTCACCCCGCATACATTGAGCCGATTATTTTGTTCGCAAGCGAAACCGGCAGAACCTTGCCCGCAAAGCACAGCGCCTTGTAGCTGAAGCCCAACGTACAAAGCGGCTTTGACTTGCGCTTGAGTGCAATTTTTGCAATCATTGCGCCCGCCTTGTCTGCACCCATTCCGTTTTCCTCATCTTTTTCCATTTTTGAAACACTGCGTCCGATTCTGCCGCCGTATTCCGTATCACCCTCGGCTGATTTTGAGCGTGATGCGGTAAATTCTGTTTTTATGTCACCGGGTTGCACGGCAACAGCCGTGATACCGAAGGGTTTTACCTCATTTGCAAGGGCGAGCGTGTAAGCATTTATTGCCGATTTTGACGCAGAGTAATAAGCCTGAAAAGGTATCGGGAAGGTTGCGGCAACAGAGCTGATGTTGACAATTCTGCCATTTCCTGCCTTGCGCATATACGGCAGCGCCGCCTTGGTCATATTTACGGTGCCGAAAAAATTAATATCAGTCTGCCTTTTTGCATCCTCAAGGCGGGTAAACTCAACAGCACCCGAAATGCCTGAACCCGCGCAGTTGATAAGAATATCAATCGCGCCCTCTTTTTCCGCTACGGTGCGTACCGCCGACTGTGCTGAAGCCTCATCCGTAACGTCAAGCGAGATGTGGGTTATGCCGTCCGTTCTGCTTTCCCTTCGGCTTCCCTCATACACCGTGCAACCTGCCCTGTGAAGCGCAAGTGCGGTTTCTTTGCCTATTCCCGAGCTGCCGCCCGTTATAAGAACAACAGTTTTTTTCATCTGCGTCCCCCTCCCGTATGCTTTATAATGCGAGTATAACACAGCAAAGCAAGATATACAACGTGTTTTAATTGCCATTCAGGGCAAACGGAAAGCACAAAATAAATTGCACAAAAAAATTTTAATATCAGAACTAAATAGCGGTAAAAATACTGTTGATTTTTGCGCTCGGATGTTTTATAATTAATCATCAATTTTTTTAAATCTGTTAATTTACTCTAAGGAGGAACATACAATGGATTCAAACAAGAGACCCGAATCAATGGCACGCATCACCACACCTGAGCTTGCTGCAGCCTTTATTGACGAGCAGGTTGCCCTCGTACGCGAGCAGGTTGGCGACAAAAAAGTTCTTCTCGCACTCTCAGGCGGTGTTGACAGCTCCGTAGTTGCTGCGCTTCTTATCAAAGCAATCGGCAAGCAGCTTGTCTGTGTTCACGTTAACCACGGCCTTATGCGCAAAGGCGAGAGCGAAAATGTAATCGAAGTTTTCCAGAACGGACTTGACGCAAACCTTATCTACGTTGATGCAACAGATCGTTTCCTCGACAAGCTTGTTGACGTTGCAGACCCTGAAACAAAGAGAAAGATTATCGGCAACGAGTTTGTTTACCTCTTCGCTGAGGAAGCACGCAAGCTCGCAGACGACGTTGACTTCCTTGCACAGGGCACAATCTACCCCGACATCATCGAAAGCAAGGGCGTCAAGGCTCACCACAATGTCGGCGGTCTTCCCGAGGACCTCAATTTCGGCCTTGTTGAACCCATTAAGCTTCTCTACAAAGACGAAGTACGCGTAGTCGGCAGAGCTCTCGGCCTTCCCTCCGAAATGGTTGACCGTCAGCCCTTCCCCGGCCCCGGTCTCGGCGTGCGTTGCCTCGGCGCAATCACACGCGACAGACTTCACGCACTCCGCGAAGCAGACGCAATCCTCCGCGAAGAGTTTGATAAATCAGGTCTCTCAAGCCACGTATGGCAGTACTTTATTGCCGTTCCCGATATGAAGAGCGTAGGCGTAAGAGACGGCAAGCGTTATGAAGGCTGGCCCGCAATCATCCGCGCTGTTAACACAACAGACGCTATGACTGCTACAATTGAGGAGATTCCCTACACAGTCCTCAACACAATCACAGCAAGAATCACAGCCGAAGTCGAAGGCATCAACCGTGTCCTCTACGACCTCACCCCGAAGCCCACAGGCACAATCGAGTGGGAATAATAACAACAAACCCCGAAACCCTTGATATTTCAAGGATTTCGGGGATATTTTTTGCCCAAGCGTACTAAAATCGTACTAATTTTCAGGAATTTATCATATTCGACAGTATTTTTGCCACATTCTCATCTTTATTCGGATACAGATGAGAATAGATACCGAGCGTTGTTTCAATGTTCTCGTGACCGAGTCTTTCGGAAACAAGAAGAATAACTACACCCATCTCAATAAGCAAGGATGCATGCGAATGTCTGATGTCGTGGATACGAATCTTTTTGACTCCGGACAGCTGACAACCACGCTGCATCTCTCTTGTCAGCACAGACTTGGATGTTAAAAACAGCCTGCTGTCAGGGTCATAGTCATACAGCATATTGTAATAATCACGGACCATATTCATAATCTCAACAGGCAGTGTCACAATACGGGTGCTCTTTGGGGTCTTGGGTGGCTGAATAATCTCAGTTGAATTCACAACCGCATAAGTCTTGTTGATAGTGACCGTGTTCTTGTCAAAATCGAAATCGTTATAAGTAAGAGCCAGAAGCTCGCCCTCACGCATTCCGCTGTAAAAAAGCAAACTGAAAATAATCTTTGACATTGGCTTGTCCGAAACAGCTTCAATAAAGCTGTTGAAGTCATCCACAGTCCAGAACTGCATACAGTCTGCCTTCTTTTTGCCCATAGAGCCGCACTTGGCAGCGGGATTAAAAGGAAGTCTGAAAAACTTAACACCATAATTCATAATCGCAGAAAGCTGGTTGTGTATAGTTTTCAGATATGTAGGCTCATAATTCTTTTCATCGGCAATAAGTTTATTCTGCCACTCTCTGACCATAAGTTCGGTAATATCACAAGCAGGAACATCACCGAAATACGGTAAAATTTTTGTGCCGATAATAGCCTGTTTGTTAGCGAATGTTGTGGGTTTCAGACGAGCCTCGCAATCCGTCATATATCTCTCCGTAAGATTCTTGAAAGAAATGTCCGGTGAGCTTTTCTTCTTGTCGAGAAAATCCCTCTCAAAGTCTTGTGCTTCCTTTTTTGTTTTGAAGCCCTCTTTCTTCTTTTGCTTTTTTTCACCGTTCCAATCGATGTAATAGAATTTTGCGTACCAAGTACCACGGGGACCTTTTTTTACAGACATTGAATGTCTCCTTTCATAATTTGTTTTGACAGCCTTAAATTCAGCTTTCACGGAAAGTATGTAAGATTTATTTCAAAAAAGTGTTTTCTGAACAAGAAAGCAAAAAGTATATCCCTGCAAAAATTAATTTGCAGGGATATTCACTTTAGCGACCATATTTACAAAACAGCTAATTTTGATATAATTATATAAAGCCCAAAGCAAGGCTTTTGTTTCAAAGGAGAAATAGAAATGAGTAAAAAAGAATATCTCACAACAGTTGTGGTAGATACCAATGCTTTTATTGCGGCTAATAGCGATTTTTTAGGGATAAGCTCAGCTCTATTGCCATCGTTTTTTTCTGTCATTAAAGAGAAAAATTTAAAACTTCTTATTCATCCGATCCTTGAAATGGAAACTGAAAAGCATATTGAAGATTCCAGTTTATATAGAAATTTTCAAAACTTAAAAAGAGATATAAAATTATGTGAATCGGCATTAGAATTGGCTGGATACAATGATGAAGAACTGGTATCTAAAATTCAAGATTTCGATATAAAACAACTATTGTTTCAATCTTTTAAAGATAATTATGCAGATTCTTGCGTGCTTGGTTACGCAAACCCTGAAAAGGTTTTTGAAGATTATTTTGCTTGTAAACCACCATTCTCATCAACCGGAAACAAAAAAGTTGAGTTTCCGGACGCTTTTGTAATTGAATCTATAGAAGATTATATAGACAATCATACTAATGATGTTTTGTTAATTGTCACCAATGATAAAGACTGGGAATCTGCATTTGAGGGTGATGATAATGTGGAATTATGCAAAACCATTGACGAAGCTGTAAAACGGATAAACAATATAAAATGTATATTGGATTCTGACATGTTAGATACGATATTTAATTCAGCTTATGACGCTATGATTAAAGAAGCTGATTCTGCTGTTCAATGTGAATGCTATGAGTTAAAAAACTATGAAACAATCAACGATATTTATATTACCAATATTGAAGTCGAATCCATAAATAATGTTTTTACACCCCTAAACATCAGACGAGATTCTGTTTTGTTGAGAACAGAAGTGCAACTTAAAATGTCTGGCGAAGCAGAAATTTTTGATGAAGATAATTCTATATGGTGTAGTGAAGACAGAGACTATATTACTAAAGAATATGCTGATATTAAATTCGAAGGAAGTGCAGAGGTAGAGTGCGAAATAGAAATAGATTTTGATTTTGATAATTTGGATTTTGTTTCACTCCGAAGCTTTAAACTAATCAATAATGGAAACATTGAAATAGACTGTGACAATATAGGCTTAAAACTTGTTGATGAGTACGAAATGGCTATCCGCTGTTTGCGTGAAGAAAAAGGCTTACCGAGAAAATAAAAATTCAGCAAAAAGTTTTCGACAAAAACTACGCTCAATAGTTTTCAAATAAACATAATCTTTTGCTTAGGAAAAGTGTGCAAACAGATACCAAAGTTTATGTTTGCTTAAATCAATCATATAAAATAAAAAATCTCATTCTAATAACGGGGGTATTAAATTGACACTTGAATATTTGTTTGTTAACAAAGATTTTTACCAAGAAATTAAAAGAAGTGCTTTTGAAAATATCCAGAAAAGAATAACTTGTATAAACAATAGCGAGTGTTGGATATTAAAACTATCCCTAAAGGGCGAAAACAAAAAAACTGCTAAAATTTTATCTGAAACCAACAATGAAATATTGTCAAAATTCAATCCTGTTTTATTAAAAAATGAAAGTTCGGCCTATTTTAACAAGAAATTATATCCCTACATAAACGAATTTGAGCGTAGGTTAAGGAGGCTTTTATACCTCGCAAACGTTACAAAAAATAATCCTAAAGCAAATGAAAATCTTTTAAATTTGGAATTAAAATCATTTGGTGAATTATTTAATATTCTATTTATTGATTCACACTTTATTAAATCTGTAAAATCTTTTATGAATCAAAAATCTAATTCATTTACCAAAAATGAAATTCTTAAAGAGATTAATTCCGTTGAAGAATTGACAGTTTGGAAATCTTTGCTTGGTGATCATCCAATTAGTGAATTGGAAAATGATTTTTTTGCAATTAAAAACTACAGAAATAGTGTTATGCACGCCCATAATATAGATTACAAAACTTATTCCGCTGCTTTGAAACTTTTCAAAAAAACAAACAAACAACTTGACTTAGAGATTAAAAAACTAATTGGAGATACAGAAAAGCCCATGACCATAAGTATAAATTTGGATACAAATCGTTTCATCGAAGCAATGAACCAATATGTAAAGTACGAACAAATGCTTTCTAATCTATCTAATTCCCTCAGAGCATATGAACATATTGCTTCACCTAAATTATGGGACAATTTGTCAAACATGCAAATATCACCTGCTATGATAGATGCTATACAACAAGATATCAATATTTCAAATCGTACTGCAATACCACCAGAAGCCCTATTAATTATTCAACAAGAAATGGATTTACTGAAATAATTAGCAATACTATAAAATATGATTGAACCTCAAATATTTATCTTCTCCCGGCAAGCGATATGCTGAAAGATTGCCTTTAACTACCAACAGGTCGGACGGTATCATTAAATCAGCAAAAAAATCAGATAGGAATATAAGTTTTACCATACCATCTTCTTTGGGACTGACATAAGCGGCAAAATTTATGCCAGCAAACTCCAACGCCATAAAACCAACCTTTGAAATTGATTGCGGGTCGTAGCACACAACTGAACCCACAGGAATGCCTGAATTTGAAAGGCTGTTATCCCTGATAACAAATTCATTCACTTTAAGAGAGTTTTCATCAATATCCTCATCAAACAAGTAACGGGCGGTTTTTCTTTCTGAAAGAATCTTCTTAACATCTTCTTCCGGTACATCTATGCTTGCAAGAAGAGCTTTAGCAAAGGGATACGGCAAATTACCCTGAACACAGTTCAGATAAATTTCACTGACTGTTGACGGCAAGCCGAACTTTTCAAAGGATTTTTTACTTAAATGTTTAAGAACTCGTTCATATTTTTCCATATTCTATCACTCCTTGCAATTAATTTTATCAGAATAACTATCGTAACGTCCACGCGTAAAAGCGCACGAAGTTTCACGCGAATTAAGAATTATGGACGTCTATAGCGCACAAAACAGATTTGGTAGCTACAAATTTATTTTAAATATAAATAAAGAATATAATAGAATAATTAATTCAAAAATTTTCACAATATAAATCGGATATTTTTTGCCATACTATGAATACAATGTATTGAGAGGTTGCACAAACAAAAGGATATATTGTATCTGTATGCTATTATACTCTATATGTAGTTGTTGACACGTTTGTATAACTATGATAGAATATTTATGCAGGAGTCTGCCTTTTCACCTTCAAAATTGAATAGTTATAGTTATTTATATGTTTGCTGTTTTATTTACAAAGGAGTGATAGACATGAAAGCAGCACGCATGTTGGGCAACTATGTCCATCATTTGGCAATTTCTAAAGGTCTATCTATTTCTGATTTGAGTAAAATCCTTGATTGTAATGAACATCAAGTATGGGCTCTTATTAAAGGGCGAGCATATGCATCGTTCCCACAAATAAAAAAACTTTCAGAAGCATTAGAAACAACCGTAGAAAACTTGCTTCAAGGTAATCAAGAGTTATATAATTCATCTGTTGTGCATTGTATGAATGATTTTCAAAATGAAGAGAACAGAGAATTGATTCTTGACCTTATCGATGGATATATCGATGTTGTAGATGCAGTTGACTAACTTCTTATTTGAAAGGCATGGTATTACCATGCCTTTTTTATTTGATTAAAGGGGAATTAATATGAACTTAAATAATATTTTGCCAATATCAATAGAAAACAAGATTTCAGAGTACATAAAAGATAAACTTGATGGTACGGAATACCAAAAATATTCAAAGGAACCGATTAGAGATAAAGTATTAAATTTGTTGGACACTTTATGCATAGTTGTATATTTTCCTTTGGAGAACGAAGATAATAATGGTTTCCACATCACCGATATGCCATTTTCAAATGGAGTAAAGCAAAATTTTGTTTATATTAATACTGCACAAACTATGGAAAAACAAGTCTTTACGGCGGCACACGAATTGGGTCACATATGGCGTGTTGAAAAACTGGATTTTGAAATGGCAGAATTACAATTAGATGAAAAAGAAATGAAAGAATTAATAATTAACCGTTTTGCTGCTACACTTCTTATGCCTGAAGAGCTTGTACATGAAAAGTGGAATTGCGAATTTGGAAGGCTTTGTGAAAAAGATGGAAAACTAACAATATTTAACCTTTTGAAAATAATAGTATTGATTATGGATTTCTTTTTTGTTCCAATGAAAGCGGTAGTCTTAAGACTGTTGGAACTTGATATCATAGACAAAGATACAGCAAACCTTATGTTGGGTAATGATGATATAACTGAATCAGATATAAACTATGCTGTCCAAAAACTTATTTCTGCTTTAGGGTTTGTTCAATTCAAAAATCCAACTTATAAAAAGTGGATAGATGGCTTTGAAGAAAAATTAGATAAAGCAGATAAAGAGAATATTCTTAATAAAAATAAAATCAACAATTTAAGAAAACTTTTCGATTTTAAAGACAGCAATATTATATCAGAAATGAATTGTGAAGTTTCTATCAATAAAACAGAAGGTCTTGATGAACAATGCACTTAAATAAAAACACGGTATTAGTTGATACGGATTTTATTATAAATATTATCGAAACAAAATTAGAAGTAGATGTTATTATTAAAAATCTGAACGAATTGTTTGCACATTTGGAAGTGAGTGCTGTAATACATCCTCTTGTTCATGAAAAAGAGATTCCCCAAAACAATCAAAAGCTCAACAGGATTTTTGATGAAGGAAGCATTAAAATAATGACTTTCGATGATATATTTAATGGTGACAAAGATAAAAAGGCGTATTATATTTACATATTCAAAGAGTTGTATAATTCTCTGTGGGGAACTCCCATACAATTACAAGACGATGAAGTTTTTACAAAATGGATGAGTTCTAAAAGCTTAGGAGAAATACACTCGATAACGACATGCGTTATTTGCGAAGCAAAAGTCTTTTTGTCTGATGACGGAGACTCTAAACATTTACGGGACCACATAAAGAATAATCTTATGGTTGAAATAACAGTATATGACCGAAAAGAGCTTTTTGATGAGTATCTCAAAACTGGAGGAACACAGATACCTCGAAAAGAACGTCAAAAAATGGCGCACGAAAGATGCTAATACCAGTATGGCGTCATTAACGCTAAAATGAACATTAAATGATGCTAATTGATTTGATGTGTTTGTTATTAAAAGGGTAAACGTCATTAAACGCTTACCCTTTTCTTTATAAATAAAACAGGTTAAACACTGAGTTTTTACAGGTGTTTTTTAGTCAATAATTTGAGTAAGAGTTTTGACTGTATATATTAATTTGATCATCTTTGGTACATATAGAAAGTACAAAGTTGAATTCTTTTTCAATAAGTGGTATACTGTTTTTACTTGATTTATGGCGGTGAGAATTTGAGCAGCAGAATTTTACTTGTTGAAGACGATGTGTTTTTGCGTGAGGGTCTTTGCGAAATGCTTACAGGGCAGGGCTATGCTGTTACGGTAGCGGAAACCTTTGCAAAAGCAAACGAACAGATAAGCGGTCATTTTGACTTGATGATATTTGATATAATGCTCCCCGACGGCAGCGGGCTTGACCTTTGCCGCAAGGTGCGCAGCATGGGCAGCACCGTGCCTATTCTTTTTCTGACAGCGTGTGACGATGAGATTCAGATTGTCTGCGGACTTGATGCGGGTGCGGACGATTATGTTACAAAGCCGTTCAGGCTGCTTGAGCTTCTTTCCCGTGTGCGTGCGCTGCTTCGCAGAAATGTAAGTGCGGTTTATTCAAGCGGCAATGTTTCGATTGACCTTAAAACAATGACTGCGTATAAAGACGATGTTGCGCTCAGCCTTACGCCAACTGAATTTATGATTCTTTCAACCCTTGTTCAAAACAGCGGTGTGATTGTTACCCGTGCAATATTGCTCGAAAAAATCTGGGACTGTGACGGCA
>JAZRRT010000042.1:0-2968 GCA_045650985.1 Acutalibacteraceae bacterium
GAAAACTTCAACCAGGGTAATTACCTCAAAGCTGTTGAGCAGAACGCTATGGCAGAGGTTATCAGCAAGGTTCTCTACCCCTCCGACAACCATCCCGAAGGAAAGAGCCTCAGACTCAAGCAGCAGTACTTCCTTGTTTCCGCTTCAATTCAGGATATTGTTGCCCGCCATCTTCGTGTAGAGGGTACAATTGAAAACTTCGCAGAGAAAAACGCAGTTCACATCAACGATACACACCCCACACTCGCAATTCCCGAGCTTATGAGAATATTCCTCGATGAATGCGGCTACGGTTGGGACGACGCGTGGAGAATCGTAAGCAATACCGTTGCTTACACAAACCACACGGTTATGAAGGAAGCTCTCGAATGCTGGAGTGAAGATCTCTTCAAGCGCCTTCTTCCCAGAATTTATCAGATTACAAAGGAAATCGACAACCGTTACAGAGGCTATGCATGGTCCATCACACAGGATGCCGATTACGTCGAGCGCACAGCAGTTATTGCTAACGGTTCCGTACGTATGGCTAACCTCTGTGTTGTTGCAGGTCACTGCGTAAACGGTGTTTCCGCGCTTCACAGCCAGATTCTTAAAGATACGGTATTCATCGACTACTACCGTCACACACCCGAAAAATTCACAAACGTTACAAACGGCATTGCTCACCGTCGCTGGCTCAACCAGTCTAACCCCGAGCTTACAAAGCTTCTCACCTCACTTATAGGTGAAGGCTTCACCTATAATGCAGACGAGCTTATCAACCTCCGTGACTTCAAGGACGATAAGAAGGTTCTTGCAGAGCTTGAAAAAATCAAGTTCGCAAATAAGGAACGTTTTGCAAAGCTTATCAAGCAAAAGCAGGGTGTAACACTTGACCCCAACTCAATCTTTGACGTTCAGGTAAAGCGTCTTCACGAATACAAGCGTCAGCACCTTAATGCGCTTCACATCGTATCAAAATACCTCGCAATCAAAGAAAATCCCGACGGCGAATTTACGCCGCACACTTATATTTTTGCTGCTAAAGCTGCACCCGGCTACGTAGTGGCAAAGAGAATTATCAACTTCATCTGTGAGCTCGGCAAACTTATCGACAGCGATCCCGACGTAAGAGGCAGACTCAAGGTTGTATTCGTTGAGGATTACAACGTAACAATGGCCGAAGCACTTATGCCCGCCGCAGACATCAGTGAGCAGATTTCACTCGCAGGCACGGAAGCCAGCGGCACAGGCAATATGAAGCTTATGCTCAACGGTGCAATAACACTCGGCACAATGGATGGTGCAAACATCGAAATCCATGAGGCTGTCGGCGAAGAAAACATCGTTATCTTCGGTATGAAAACACCTGAAGTAAACGCTCTTAAGCCCGCCTACAATCCTCACACATACTATGAAAATAACTCTGAAATCCACAAGGTTGTAGACTTCATCAATAAGGGTATCAACGGCAAGATGTTCCCCGACGTAAGCGCATCCATCATCTACCACGATCCCTATATGGTACTTGCTGATTTTGCTGATTACCGTCAGGCTCAGCAGAAGATTGAAGAACTCTGGAAAGACCGTGAAACCTGGAACAGAATGTCACTTATGAACATCTCCGGTGCAGGCAGATTTGCAGCTGACAGAGCTATCAACGAGTATGCCGCCAATATCTGGCACACTCAACCCGCAGTAAAGCCCGCCGCAAAGCCCCAGAAGAAAGCACCTGCAAAAGCAAAGACAGAAAAAACCGTTGAAAAGAAAACCGCTAAAAAAACTGCAACCAAAAAAAGCAAATAAATTCTTGACAAAGGGTTATAATAAGTCTAAAATTAAATAGCTAAAGCGAAAAGCTTTAAATTCTCTAACAAGGAGGCTAACTGTTTTGGACAGTAAAGACAGCATACCTTTATGTTGCCCGACTATTAAAACAAAACAGCATCCGTTCTGCGCTCAGAGCTCAGCCGAGATTGGCCTCCGCACACCCCGTGTGTGACACAGAAGCCAATTAGTTTCTCATTGCCCTTTCTGCGCAGGACGACTGTGCAGAAAGGGTGTTTTTTATGGATGAAATGATTTTTGAACGGCTCAACGAGCTGTTATCGGCAGGTAAGTTCGGCACGCTGAAATCCGAACTCAACGAAATGAATGAAGTCGACGTTGCTGAATTTTTCGGCAGCCTCGAGCCCAAGCAACAGTTGCTTGTTTTCCGCATACTGCCTAAAGATATTTCAGCAGAGGTTTTTGCGTATCTCGAGCCCGACGACCAGATGAACATCGTTAACTCGATTACCGACCGAGAGCTCAGCGAACTCGTTGATGAGCTTTTCCTTGACGATACGGTTGACTTCCTTGAGGAAGTGCCTGCAAACGTTGTTACACGTGTTCTCAAAATCGCAGACAAGGAAACCCGTCAGCTTATCAACCGTTTCCTGCGTTACCCCGAAAACAGCGCAGGCAGCATTATGACCATAGAAATGGTTCAGCTTCACGACAATTTCACCGTTGCGCAGGCAATTGAGCACATACGAAAAACAGGTATCGACAAAGAAACAATTTATACCTGTTACTGCATAGATAAAGCTCGTCACCTCGTCGGAACAATAGGACTCAGCGACCTTATTTTTAACGATGACAGCGACGTACTCTCCGACATAATGGAAGAGGAAGCTTCACTAATCAGCGTAAAAACGCTTGATGACCAGGAATACGTTGCGGATATTGTACGCAAGTACGACCTGCTCAGCGTACCTGTTACAGACAACGAAAACAGACTCGTCGGTATTATCACAATCGACGACGTTGTTGACGTTATGGAAGAAGAGGTAACGGAAGACATCGAAAAGATGGCCGCTATCGCGCCGTCCGACAAACCTTATTTGAGAACAAGCGCATTTGAAGTATGGAAAGCAACAATTCCGTGGCTTCTTATACTGATGATTTCCGCCACTTTCACAGGAATGATAATTTCCTCCTTTGAAAG
>JAZRRT010000043.1:0-4208 GCA_045650985.1 Acutalibacteraceae bacterium
AAAGGCGTCACACACCGTGACACCTTTCGTATCATTGCTTTTTTAGCAGCAATATCGCTTTGATTACCGAAAAAATGAACAAAAGTGCCGCCGCATACGGCTGGCGGCTGATAATAAAGAGAAGTATTCCCACAGCATTCAAAGCAAGCGAAATGCCGCTTTTACTGCGCACCCACAGCTTTGGGCGGAACGATTGGAGCGCAAGCATAAGCACGCCCGTAAGAACAATCAAAGCCACAACGGCAATATATGCGCTTTTCAGCAACAATGACGTTTCAGCAAAACCGTAAAGCGAAACAGCTTCAACAGTACCGCTCACATTCTGACCGAAAAGCGGAAGAAAGAAGAACATAGAAGCACTTACGTCCAGCAATCCGAACACAAGATCGCAAAGCCGTTTATTCTTTTGAACCGACTCCTCTTCGGCAACGGTTAAAAGCTCATCGCCCGAAAGAAGTTCATCAACCGTAACACCGAAAAATTTTGCAAGTGCTTTCAGCGATTCGATATTCGGGTAACCTCTGCCCGATTCCCACTTTGAAACAGCGGTTCTCGATACAAAAATCGACTGAGCAAGTTCTTCCTGAGTTATTCCCTTTTGTTTTCTTAATTCCTGTAATTTCTCATTAAATTCCATATTCAGTTCCCACAAAAATCATTTTTCACTTGACCAAAAACTCTGTCTTTTTTCAAGAAGATAACCGGCAATCTGTGCCATTGACATAAATCCAAAATCGTTCGGATGGCTGTTATCTACCGCAGCTTAATTCTACACTGATTGCATTGTCATCTCTCGGATATTAACGTTCTTTCAATAACATTATCCTGAAGCTCCGGGTTAAGATTTACAAAATAATCGCTGTAACCACCAACACGCACGATAAGGTTGCGGTGATTTTCGGGATGCGCTTTCGCATCAACAAGATCTTCGGGAGAAACAACGCTAACTGTATACTGCTGCCCGCCGCCTGCAAAAAAAGTTTTTGCAAGTGCAATAAAAGAAGCCTTGCCCTTTTCGCTGCAAAACAGCTTCTTTTCAAACTTATTCTGGAACACAAAACCGCTGCACGCATCGGTGTGGTTGTATTTAAGGACGGATTTTATATGTGCTGTGGGACCGTTCACATCGCGACCCGGTGTTGCGGCAATACTGTCCGCAAGAAGCGGTTCACCTTTCAGCTTTCCGTTAGGCAGTGCCGCCGTCTGCGATCCGTATTTTGCGGCACGGTTAAACGTACTGCATCCGCCCGTAAACACACCGCCCCTGTACGTTTTGTGACGTTTGAGAACGGTGAAAAAGCGGTTAAGAATCTTTGCCGTTATCCCGTCAACCGCTTCAATATCGTTGCCGAATTTTTCGCAACCGCTGAAATCGCGATGAAGCTGTTCGTAGCCCTCAAAATTTGCATCAAGCGCAGAGATAAGCTCGGACATAGTATATTTTTTTTCATCGTAAACAAGCTTTTTGACTGCATACAGGCTGTCACCCGTATCGGCAATACCCTCGGCAAGAATCTGTCCGTGGTTATAGAGCGGACCGCCGTTTCTGTAATCGCGACCCTTTTCAAGACAGCCCTCGATAAGACATGAGCGCAACGGATGAGGCTCAAATGCAGCGCGAAGATGCTGCCAATCGTTTGCACTGTTGCAGGAATTATACGTTACAAACTCAAGCTGTTGAATAAATGCGCGCTCAAATTTATCGTAGGTTTCGAATGTTCTCGGGTCGCCCGTTTCAACAGAAACCTTTTTGCCGCTCAAAGCATCGACACCGTTATGTAATGCAAACTCAAGACATTTTGCAAACACGACTTCGCCATCCTCAAGACCCATATGGCTTTTACCGAGAATATCTATCTGATTGCAACCGTTCATACAGTAATCGTGGCTATCCTCGGGCGGTATGCCGATTTTTTCAAGTGCGGCACAAACAACGTCGTCATTATACAGCGCGGGCAGACCTGTTCCGACAGCGAGAGTATCGGCAATTGCAGACCAGAGCTTATCAGGTGTGCCCGAATGAACACGACAGGTAAGATTAGGGGTGTTATAACCCTTCCTTCTTACCGCCGCAAGAATATCGTAGCTAAGTTCATTGGTTTCATCATTTCCGTTTTCATCACTGCCGGAAATGCAAAGATTCCACGAACGATGATCGTAAAAATAATCCCACAATCTGTCGATCAGCTCGGTTATTTCCGATTTGTCATCGGTTTTGCAGTAAGCAGGATACATATACTGGTCAAATCTGCCCGGTGAATCACTGCCGTCAAGAGCAAAAACGAGCATAAAAGAACAAACTGCCGACAAAAAGTCATAAGCAGGCTTCTTCGGCACGGTTTCAAATGCCTTTGCCACGCGCATAAGAAACGCCTTATCCTCGGATTTCTCGCAGTTTTCTGCTTTTTCCAAAGCTGCAAGGCGGTATCTTTCGCCAATAATATCCATCGCTTCAAGCACGAAACTGCAGGAATTATAAAACCAGAATTCGTCGGGGTGCTCAACGCGGTTTTGAGCAATTATACTGCGGATATAATCCGTACCGAAATTAACTATTCTTCCGTAATCGGGGTTGGAGTGTCCGCCCCAACCGCCGCCCCATTCGGCACCCGAACGATTCAGTTCCTCTGAGGTTTCCGAAAAAAGTCTTCTTGACCTGCTGTTGAAGAGGTTTATCTGCTGAATATATCGACTGAGAACTTCTTGGTGTTCGGGGAATTTTTCGGCAAGAGACGCTATGTTTTCAACCGAAAACCACAGACCCTCGGAAGGCGTATAGCCTGAGGTTGCGTATTCTGTTGTAAAGGCTGTTTCGGGAAGCAACTGCCCAGAAAACCTGATTTCAATATTTTTTGCGGCATAAAGAAGCGCAAGACCTACCCTTTCGCCGTGTTCAAGATTTTCATCAAGAAAATATCCGTAAAGGAAAGGATCAATTTTAATTAAATCTGTCATAACAAAACCTCTGTAAACAGTTATTCGGACACTCTCACATCTGTACCGTGAGAAGCAAAAAGCGTTAACCAACGCGATATATCTGCTTCGCTTGCGTTTTCGTGAACGTAAAGGGACGATGAACCTATTTTTTCCGACTTTGCCGTGCCGAGAGAGTGATAAGGCATTATCTCGGCATACCTGTATCTGCCACGCTTTTCGTTAAGAAAACGCGCCAGAGCGGCGATATCACTATCACTGTCGTTACACTGCGGAATCAACGGCATTCTGATAATTATATCCGCCCCCGCATCCATAAGATAATTCAGATTTGATATAATATGAGTATTGTCTGCACCCGTCAGACTTTTGTGACGCTCGGAATCAATGCATTTTATATCATATAGAAAAACTGTGCCGAGCGCCGCTGCTTTTTCATAAAAATCACGAGAACCTATGCCGCAGGTTTCTACGGCAACAGAAATGCCCTCGGCTTTTGCAAGCTGAAGAAGCTCCAGCGTGAAATCCGCCCGGTACGACGGCTCACCGCCCGTAACCGTAAGCCCGCCGCCCGAAGTATCGTAAAACAGCTTATCCTTCATTACCTCATCAATAACTTCGCGCGCCGTCATATTTTTTCCGATAATTTCATTCGCACCGTTCGGACAGATTTGTATACATTTTCCGCATAGCGCGCACTTATTACGTTCAACCGTAATGACACCGTTTTTGACCGAACGCAGTGAACAAACGTCAAGGCACTTGCCGCACAACGAGCAATTTTTTTTGCTGAACGAAAGAACGGCATCTTTATCGAGGCTTTCCGGATTGTGGCACCATATACACCTGAGAGGACAGCCTTTCACAAACACGCAGGTACGTATACCGTCACCGTCATGTATGCAGAATTTTTGTATATTGAACACTGTGCCTGTTTTCACTTCAAGTTCACCAACTTTCCTTTCAATTATATATTCAAACACGGATAAAAGCAACATAATAAACGAAAAAGACTGCATCGGAATTAAAGCAATTCCGTGCAGTCTTTTAATTAAACTATAATCAGTTAACCTTAACAATCCAGTTAAGCTTGTCTTCCTTCTTGCCCCACTGGATACCTGTAAGCTCATCGTAAAGGAACTGAGCAACAGGGCCGATTTTTGAATCGTTGATAACGAGGTGCTCGTCGCCATCTATATACTCACCGACAGGTGAAATAACAGCTGCAGTACCTGTACCGAATGACTCTGTAAGCTTGCCTGCCTTGTAAGCCT
>JAZRRT010000044.1:0-6375 GCA_045650985.1 Acutalibacteraceae bacterium
TGCGAATGTTCCGGTTATAAGGCTTACCATAGGCGGTGCAAGCATGACACCGATGTAAGCAAAAGCTATCTGCGAGCCCATAACGGACTGCGATACATCTTTACCGAAGTTATGCGGTGTAAGATGTATCATATTCGGATAGATTGGGCCGTTGCCGAGACCTACAAGGAACAATCCGATAACGGTAACAGCACCGTGAAGCGGAAGAAGCATAACCAGAATTGCAGGAGCAAGAATTACAGCGCCTATACCGATACGCTTCCATGTGTTTATTTTGTTTGAAAGCAAGCCCGAAACAAATCGTCCGATTGACATACCAACGTAATAAACTGTCAGAGCAAGTGCGCCGTGTTCGGGTGAAAATCCTTTTTGCTCAACAAGATATGTACTGCCCCATACTCCGCAGGCATATTCAATTGCGTTTGTTGCAAGCATTATAACCCATACCCGACGCACATCAGGCATCTTTGCCATCTGCAAAAGAGAAAGGTTGGTGCTGTTTTCTTCCTCCGTTTCTCCGCCTGATGATTTTTTCCATAACGGAATTGACACAATCAACAGCACCGTAATAGCTGCCTGAACGTAAAAAGCATAGCGGTATCCGCTTCGCCAACCCGTGTTGCTTAATGCAAGCGACATAAGGTAAGGGCTGAGCGACACCCCCACACCGTAAAAGCAATGAAGAAAATTCATATGGCTTGCTTTGAAGTGAAGTGCAACGTAGTTATTAAGACCCGAATCAATTGCACCTGCACCAAGTCCGAGCACAACGGCAAGCGGTAACATAACCCAAAAAGACTGCGAAAAAGAGAAACCGAGCAAAGCGGCAGCCGTCATAGCCGTGCTGAACGCAGTGACTTTTGCCGTGCCGATTTTGTTGAGAATTTTCGCGCTGAACATACTCGAAAGCACCGTACAGCCCGAAATGATGAAGGTAATAAAGCTCAATGCCTCAACGGGAATATTAAGTTCGGTATGAACAGCAGGCCAGGCAGAGCCGATGAGAGAATCGGGCACACCAAGACCTACAAATGCAACATATATAACGACAAGTAAAAAAAACATAAAACCTCAAAATAAATTAAAATTTTTTCATTTAAAAAATACCATTATTATATTTCTTCTGCACCAAAAAAACACAGATAAATCCGATTATCAATCCGACCAGTAATACCGCAACTGCAATCAATGCAACCCTTTCCGAATCTCCCAACAGACTTACTATGCCGCTGAGCAAAAGCGCTGTTGAGATAACAAACATAGCTTTCCCGAAAGATTTTCCGTATGCAGATTTATCGGTAATTTTTGTCTGATGATAATCATGAATCAAATTGGTTTTCCCCCGATATATTGCAACACCCAACACGCAAAAAAGTACTGCTGACAAAAACATAATTATAGAATATGTAACCATAATATTACCTCTACAAATTGTTATTTGCCGTACTGCTAAATAAATTTCAACTTATACTATATCAGAAATTATAGGCAGCGCTTATGTGCAGAACCATATCCGTTGCCTGCGGTCTGTCGCCGATATAATATGTGCCGAATCTCGTTGCGGTAAATTCGTATTCTTCGGAGTATTCACCGCTGATAGGGTCAAACCATTGATATGTATAACTTGCGTACGGAACAAGGTTTCCGACCGTGCCTGTTTTGATTCCGCCGTAAAACTTTGTGTTTGCGTTCTGCGCAACGGCATTATCGGTAAATGAGTAGAAATAAACAACAATTTCCGTGTTGCTCTCATTACTTGCATAAGCGTAATAAACGTTGCTTGCAGGAACAAAATATGCCTTATTATCAAACCTCGGAACAAGATTATACCACTCGTTACTTTCAAGGAAATCACGCATATATCCGACCTGATATGAACTCTCATATTCGAGCGAATCCTGCCAGGTTGCGCTTATTTTTTCTTCGCTTGTTATTGTATCAACACCGTCTGAGCTGTCAGTGTCTTCGCTATAAACGTTGAGGTAGCTCCAGGTATCCTGACCGCCCCAACCATAGCCGTACATACCGTTAAGATACGCTGTCCAACCCTGCATTCTTGAGCCGAAATTCTTTGTCCAGAGGTAGCAATACTGACCCTCGTAATTGATTGCGGGCTTGCCCTGCGAATTGTACCAACAGTCTTTTTCAATACGGAAATTGCTTTGTTCCGTTTTTGAAGTGTGCCACTGCACGGCATAGAAATTATGCGACTTTACATCTCTGAAGGCTGAAGGCACAGCATCTTTAAAATAAACCTTGCATTCATCCGTTGCGCCTTCACCGTTGCCGTAAACAGATGTTGCGCCAACGTTTTCCATATGAGCAGAAAGAGGATGGTCATAAGCATCGTATTTTGCAATATATTCTGCAACAAGCTTGTAAGGGTTGTTATCCAATCCCCATTCGGGATGGTTTGTTTCGCTCCAATAGAAATCGTTATCGACCTCCTGACCGAGAGTCCATATAACGGGATATGCACCGTATCTTGCAACCCAATAACGGCAGGCTTTTTCAAGATAAGCTTTAGCCGAATCGGATGGCTCACTGCCGTCGAAACCACCGTTGTTTGAAATCATAGGCTCGATAAAATAGGAGAAGAAAAACTGCGCGTTTGCGTGAACAAGACCGTTCTCGGCAATTACCGCAAACTTCTCGTCATAGTCTGCAAGACCTGCCATATCATCTCCGGTTATTCCGTTTGTAAAATCAAACTTTGCACCGATAGGCTCGCTCTGATACACGGTAAAGCCCTGCGAAACACGCTGATCACAGATTGTTTTAACCATATCGATAGTTTCATCACCGAGACTCCAATGAGTATCGCCAAGCCAGAAAAACGGTGTTCCGTCATCGTATGTAAAATACTTTTCACCGGCGTTTGTAGTGATAAATCCGTACTTATAAATATCGTGCTCGCCGCTGTATTCCGAGCAGATAACCTTGCCTGTTCTGCCGTTGAGTGAAATATTGCTTTCATCTGTGCAGACGGTTTTGAAATACCACTCGCCTGCTGACGGACAGGCAAAGCGGATTTTCCAGACGTTACCGCCATCCCAGAAAGCGGGAATTTTATACAGTCTGCCATTGCCCCAGAGGAGAAGCTCAACATCGACGTCACCAAACGGGTTGTCGTATGATTTTTCACTCTCAAAAGCAATTTCGTTTGCGACCCAAGTTTGAGCATTTAACGTCTGTTCGGGATTCTCAATCGGCTCGCCGTTATATTCAAGCCACGAATGAGGATTTACCGTTGCAGACGGAATGTCGGTTTCGTCCGTACCTTTTATATTGTTGATTAATTTTGCAAAGTAATTTATAACGATACCTGCGATTTCTTCCGCTGTGTTTATTATTGCGGGAGTCCCCTCACCTTCTCCGTCTGAAGCAAATGATGTGAGTGTAGCAGATGAAAACAACATCGCAACGCAAAGAAGCAATGAAATCTGTTTTTTGAATTTCATAATTACCTCCACTAATCGGAATTTGCTGTTCTGTACAAAGCAGGAAGCTTACTTAACAAATGCTCAAAGAGCTGATAACATTGCGGACAGAGGTCTTGAAAAAATGATAAAACGCGACGCCAAAACAAGGCAAGTGAATCGCGCATATCTTTTACAAAGCGCTCGAATTCCGTGAGTCTGTTGCTCTCATCATAGCCGCTTTTATCTTTATATACACGAACATAGTCAATAAGCCATTCAATGGGATATTCATTTTCAGGTTCATCCCAACCGCTGAAATCCGAATTTATATACATTGAAAGAATCATACACATTTTGTATTGCGGCGATTCTGTTGTTTGTGCCACTTCTTTTCCGTCAACATAAAACGTTATCCCTTCAGGTCTCCAGTCCATAGCATACGTATGGAATTCGTTCACATAATCCGTCGGGTCTCCGTCCAATTCAACCTTGCTTGCCCATTCACTGAGATCAGGGTCATCCCAAGCGTGAACTTTGGGTTCAAACACTCCGGGTGACTTAAAAAAGGTTTCCAACACATCTATTTCACCGTTCTGAACGGAATCTGTTCCGTCTGTGTCATCCTGAGCACCGATAAGCCACCATGCTGCGTATCCGCCGCCACCCGTGTCAGGCATTTTCATCCGTATCTCAAAGTAACCGTACTGTGTAGCATAGCCTTCAAAAGGCTCAACTTCCATTTGTTGAGCTCCGCCCGGATGCAGATGATTTTTTTCCCAGGTCTGAATACCGTTTGCTATCCATAAAAGGTTGTCAGGGTCTGCCGAACCGGGCTGACCGCCGAAATAATCGGGCGAATCTTTTGTGATATACAGATTCAGACAACCGTTCTCGACTTTAAATCTTGCAGTGGAACCTTCTGTATTGGCAGTGCAGTGAGGCAAATATTGCGGTAACCAATACTCTGTATTTAAATTGCCGTTATTAAATTCTGTGCTGAAATCAAGCACATAACCTTCTTTTTCCGGAACACTTTCTTCGGCAGATGCGACTGACATCGAGCCGATCAACATAGCTGAAACGAGCAAAAATACAATGCTTTTTCTGAACATGATTTTTATCCTTTCGTGCAAGTTCTTATTTGTCAGTTAATTTAAGTGTTTTTGGATTAAAGTTTTTAATAATTATATCACACAGCGTTAAAACAAATCAACCTGAATATGCAGTTTAGTTTTAGACACGCCTGGAGAATAACGCGTCATTACACGATGGAGTTTTACTGTGTTAATTACAACAAATTTTTAATAAAATCTTATCCACTAAGGAGAAAGATGGATAAGCAAAAGGATAGTTTAAAATGCATACTGCTAGATAGCGTTCGTTCCAGAGAACGAGAAGAAAAGGAATTTCTGCATAGCTCCAAAACTCAAACTCGCGGCATCTTGAGTTTCAATACGAGTATGAACGTTAGCCGGACACAATAACTGAAAAAGTGAAAAATCCTGCCCGAGCAAACGAGCAGGATTTTGTTGTTTTAATATCTGTTTTTCGTGGTTTTTTGAAAAACTGTGGTAAAACTATGGTAAAATCGCCTTTTTCAGTTTGGAAAAAACCTCAAAATCGTTGATACAGAGCGATTTTATTTGTCGAGACTCTTCATTGTGGGGAAAAGAAGCACGTCACGGATAGCGGAGGAATCGGTAAGGAGCATACACATTCTGTCGATACCGAAGCCGATGCCGCCCGTGGGAGGCATACCGTACTCGAGAGCAGTGAGGAAATCCTCATCGGTTGTGTTAGCTTCGTCGTCACCCTGTGCAAGGAGTGCTTCCTGAGCCTTGAAACGCTCACGCTGATCGATCGGGTCGTTAAGCTCGGAGTAGGCGTTTGCCATCTCCCAACCGTTCATAAAGAACTCGAAACGCTCAACATAATCGGGATTGCCGGGCTTTTTCTTTGTAAGCGGAGAAATCTCGATAGGATGATCCATAACGAAAGTAGGCTGAATAAGGTGATGCTCTGCATACTCCTCAAAGAAGAGCGCGAGAATATCGCCCTTACCGTGTCGCTTCTCATACTCAACGTGATGTTTGTCTGCAAGCTCACGTGCCTGCTCAAGAGTTTCAACCTCGTTCCAGTCAACGCCTGCATACTTCTTGACAGCATCAACCATTGTAATACGCTCAAACGGCTTGCCGAGATCCATCTCAACGCCGTTGTAAACCACCTTTGTTGTGCCGAGAACTTCCTGAGCAACATAGCGGTAAAGATTCTCTGTGAGATCCATCATACCGTTATAGTCCGTATATGCCTGATAGAGCTCCATAAGAGTGAACTCGGGGTTGTGTCTTGTGTCGCAGCCCTCGTTACGGAAAACTCTGCCGATTTCGTAAACACGCTCCATACCGCCGACGATAAGGCGCTTGAGATAAAGCTCAAGAGAAATACGAAGCTTGAAATCTTCATCAAGTGCATTGTGATGAGTCATAAAGGGTCTTGCAGCAGCGCCGCCTGCATTGCTTACAAGAATGGGAGTTTCAACCTCGATAAAATTCTCGCCGTCAAGATACTTGCGGATTGCGCGGATAATAGCCGAACGCTTGTAGAAAGTATCCTTGACTTCGGGGTTCATAATAAGGTCGAGATAACGCTGACGGTAGCGGGTGTCGGTATCGGTAAGGCCGTGATACTTCTCTGCAAGAGGAAGAAGTGACTTGGAGAGAAGACGAATCTGCTGAGCGTGGACGGAGATTTCACCCCTGCGTGTGCGGAAAACGAAGCCCTTGACCTCGACGATGTCGCCGATGTCCCACTTCTTGAACTCAGCAAAGCTCTCTTCGCCGATGTCGTTGATACGAACGTAAATCTGCATACGGTCAGAACGGTCACGGATGTCGATAAAGTTTGCTTTACCCATATCGCGCCACGTCATAATACGGCCGCAGATTGTAAC
>JAZRRT010000045.1:0-20823 GCA_045650985.1 Acutalibacteraceae bacterium
GCTGTTTTGAGAGAAAGTCGGTCGTTCTGCTCGTTGTTTCTGCCTACGAGGATTGTAAATCCGTCGGAGGATTTGTATTCCATAGGCGCCAAAGGCTTGGGCGCTTTTGTGCCGGGCTTTTGCTTGGCTTTAAGGTAGCCGGTGTGGCTGAGCTCTGCCTTGATTTCAGCGATTTGAGCAGTTGTTTCCGCGCGGGAAAGTGCATCTGCAACCGTGTCGAGGTAGGTGAGCTCTTCTTCACC
The DNA here is from genome assembly GCA_045650985.1 of Acutalibacteraceae bacterium. GTDB lineage: Bacteria > Bacillota > Clostridia > Oscillospirales > Acutalibacteraceae > UBA8612. The sequence goes on from JAZRRT010000045.1 coordinate 243, forward strand.
TTGCGCAATAAGTGTTGTGAGCATTTGCTCCGCCGTCTTTGCTTTGCGATATTCTTTGTAATATCGCTGTGAGTTTTCGTTGGGTGTAAATGCGGGATTTGCGTTAATCCTTATTGTTTCGTTTGTGTAGTAGTTATATACCTCGTAAAACGGCGAACCTTTCTGAAGCTGATAAATATTTGCCGCGATAAGTTCAGCGTTTATTTTTAACTGCTCTCTGTCTGCACAATGATCAAGCTCGGCTCGCTGAAGGTCAAGCTTTCGTGCGGTTCGCTGAATCAGGTTTGAAACAAGCTTCTGAAGCTCGGATGAGTTTTGCTTGGTTCGCTCGATTCTGTCTTTTTCGTAATAGAAATCGTCAAGCAGTTCGGAAAAAGAGTCGAACTGTTTGAGCTTTACGTTGTCGCCGTACTGAGTTATCTGCATAAAGGAGAAATCGAGCGGCTTTCCGCTTGGGTCAATTACCGCACATGGTACTGCCTCGCAGCTTTGCAGATTGTCAAGTTCGCGTGCGATGAGCTGTATGTCAACGTCCGTAAGAAGCTCTGTGCGTTTATCTTCGCCCAAAGCTCTGCTTGCAATCTCGCGGCAGACGATAGGGGACAAGCCCTGCACACTTGCAAGTATTGCGGCACTTACTGTTTTGCCGTCTTTTTCGGCGGCGCTTTGCGCTAATTCAAGTGATGTTGCGGCTGTCAGGTCAGGTTTGTTTTGCTTTGGCGGCAGTTTGTAAATCATACCCGGCAGTATTTGTCTGCGTGATGAGGTTTCGCTGTCAACGCGCTTTACCGCATCGAGCATAATTCCTTCCTCGTTTATGAGGATGATGTTGCTGTACTGTGCCATAATTTCAATGCAAAGGGTAAGTTTGCCAGGGTTGCCGATTTCGTTTGTTGCATCAAAATCAAGAAACAGCGCACGCTCAAGCCCTTCCTGTCTGACGTTTGTCAGCAGGGCAGAGGTGAGGTGCTTTCTGAGCAGCATACAAAGCATCGGTGGCTTTGCGGGGTTTTCAGGCGGAAACTGTGTGAAGTGAATCTTCGGTGAGTTTGCGCCTGCACTGAGAAGAAGTTTGTGTGCTCCGTTTCGACCACGCAAAACAAGCACCAACTCCTCACGGGAGGGTTGGTGCACTTTTTCAACGCGGCAGCCTGTTGCAGCGCTTGCTATCTCGTTTTTAATAAAGCTTAGTGTAAGTCCGTCAAGTGCCATAATCAGTCCTCGAAGAGTTTTGCAAGTTTTTCAAGGTCTTCTTTATCAAAAAATTCAATTGTGATTGAACCGCCTTTTTCACTGCCCTTAATGCTTACCTTTCTACTGAGTGATTCGCAAAGAGAAAGCTCAACCTCAGTGATGTATTTGTCTTTGTCCGCAGGCTTTTTAGCGGACTTTTTCGGCTTGAGGAAATCCTTTACGAGTTTTTCGGTCTGGCGTACGGAAAGAGCCTTGGCAATAATATCGTTTGCAAAGGCTGTGATAAGTGCACCGTCCTCAAGCGGAAGGAGAGCTCTTGCGTGACCGGCAGATAGCTTTTTTGCCCTTACAAGCTCGAGCACGTCCTTGGGAAGCGCAAGCAGACGCATAAGGTTTGCAACGGCTGAGCGTGATTTGCCGACTTTCTGTGCGGCTTCCTCCTGGGTTATGGAATATGTGTCCATCAGGTAACGGTAGCCTTCAGCCTCTTCAATCGGGTCAAGGTCTTCACGCTGTAAATTTTCTATAAGCGCAAGCGCGGAAGCATCTTCGTCGCTGAGCTCTCTTATGACAACGGGAGCTTCTGTGAGACCTGCAATTCTTGCCGCTCTCCAGCGTCTTTCACCTGCAACAAGCTGGTATGTTCCTCCGGGGAGAGGTCTTACAAGAAGCGGCTGAATAATGCCGTGTGCCGCTATGCTTGCAGACAGCTCTGAAAGTGCTTCGTCGTCGAATACCTTACGGGGCTGATTTTTATTAGGTTCAATTTCGTTGAGTTTAAGTTTAACTGCGGAGGAAGAAGAGGTGTTTTCTATTGAATTGTCGACAAGGAGAGCGTCGAGACCTCGTCCGAGTCCGCCTTTTTTTGCTGCCATTTTAAATGTCCTCCTTTAGGTATTGGCTTTGCTTATAAGCTCTGTTGCAAGGTTGTCATAGGCGATAGTGCCTTTGGAGTTTTTATCGTAATACATAACGGGCTGACCGAAGCTCGGTGCTTCGGAAAGTCTTACCGTACGCGGAATTACGGTGTTGAAAACCTTGCGGGGGAAAAACTTCTTTACTTCATCAACAACCTGTTGCGTGAGGTTGAGTCTGCCGTCGTACATTGTGAGCAAAACACCCTCAATATCAATCAGCGGATTGTAGAGACGTTTGATGTTACGCACGGTCGAAATAAGCTGTGAAAGGCCTTCAAGCGCATAGTATTCGCACTGTATCGGCACGAGAAGGGTGTCGGCGGCGCAAAGACCGTTGAGCGTGATAAGTCCGAGAGAGGGAGGACAATCAAGAAAAATGAAGTCGTATTGAGATTTGATAAGAGCAAGACAGGTGCGAAGTTTTGCTTCGCGTCTTTCAACGTCAACAAGCTCAAGCTCTGCACCTGCAAGGTCCATTGTTGACGGTATAACGTCAACGTTCTTGAAGGGTGAGTGAATTATCGTCTGTGCGGCAGGCATAGAGTTTATTATGTTGTCGTAAGATGAAAATCTGACGTCACGTTTGTTTATTCCGAGTCCGCTTGTGGCGTTACCCTGCGGGTCAATGTCGACAAGCAGAACTTTTTTGCCCTGCGCACCTACTGCCGCCGTCAGGTTAACCGCTGTGGTGGTTTTGCCGACTCCGCCTTTCTGGTTTACTATTGCAATTATTTTACCCATAGGTTTGTCCTCCTGTGTGTAGGGAAGTGATTTGCTGTTCTTTCAGCAGATTCAGTTAAGCTCAGCAAGTTTTTCTGCAAGCAGTTTCGCGGAGCGTGCAACGTATTCTCCGCAGGGGCGTCTGACGTAATATTCTGCCGTTCTTTCTTCCGGCACGGGTGACTGTGCGCCGGGCAGTTCGAGCAGTTCTCTGCAGATTATGCTGCCGTTTTCTTTTTTGTATTCTTCGGCAAGGCTCTGAATGAATGCGTAGTGTTCGGCTTTTTCATCCGTTGCTTCGGGGCTGCTGTAACCTGCTGCAATGCCTGCAACCGCAAACATACCGCTAACCGCGCCGCATACCTCGCGCAGTCTGCCCATACCGCCGCCGAAAGAAGATGAAAGTCTTGCGGCAAATTCGGTGTCAAGCCCTGTTACGTCGTCAAATGCAAGAAAAACTGCCTGTGCACAGTTATAACCCTGTTCAAAAAGCGCTTTGGCTTTTACGGAGTATTCTTCAGGTGTAAGTTTAAGTTTCATTTTTCTCAATCCTTTACAGCATATTCCAATCGGGCACGTAACTGCTGTCGGCAGATTCGTGCTCCTGCATAAATCCGTTTTCAAGACCGAGCAGCATCATATAGCTGCTCACCTGTTCGTATTCTTCCTGTGTGATTTTTCTGCTCAGCTCGCTGTGCGTCTCATTACCCGTCGGGAAGTACTGAGCCATAAGGCTGACGTATATATCCCGAGGAAAATTGTCGGCAATCATATCGAGTACGCCGAGTGAATTTTCAATATTGTCGGGCAGAATGAGGTGACGTATCATAACGCCTTTTTTCATCATTCCGTCCTTATCGTGTTTTGGTGTGCCTGTCTGGCGCACCATTTCTTTAATAGCTTCAAGCGCAACCTGCGGATAGTCGGGTGCCGCAGAGTATTTTGCCGCCGCTTCGGCTGAAGAGTATTTGAAATCCGGAAGATAAATATCGATAAGCCCTTCAAGGTTTTTCAGCGTTTCAACACGCTCGTATCCCGATGTGTTGCACACAAGCGGAACAGAAGGCTTGTAAATGCCGAGTGCCTGCGCGATAACGGGGTAGTAGGGGGTCGGGCTGACGAGGTTTATGTTGTGTACGCCCTCGCACTCCAGTTTTTTGAATATGTCGGCAAGACCGTTTGCATCAACTGTTTTTCCACAGTGTGAACGTGATATTTCACTGTTCTGGCAGTATTCGCATCTCAGCACACATCCGCTGAAAAATACGGTGCCGGAACCGTTTGTGCCGCTGATGTTCGGCTCTTCCCATAAGTGCTTGTCTGCCCTGCAAATACCGGGCAGGGCAGGAAGACCGCAAAAGCCGTTACCTTTGCCTGTGAGCGGTCTTGAAGCAAGGCACATACGCGGGCAAAGCGTGCATTTATCCATCAAAACGCACCTTCAGAAGACTGATAAGTGTGTCTGTAAGACCCATTTCTTCGCTTTTGTTCATTTCTCTGTAATCTTCGCAGGCAGTATCCTCGCTGTCATCCGAAATTTTGCGGATGCTGAGCGATTTAACACCGTATCTGTAACAGACACCTGCTATTGCGCCCGATTCCATATCGAATGCGCAGATGCCGAAACGATTATAAAAATCGGCTTTCTTTTCGTTGCTTGTCAGGAACATATCGCCTGTTCCGAGTGCGCCTGTGTGAAGCCCAACAGCCTTGCAGGCTTCAACAAGCTCCGTATCGGTTTCGTATACGTATTTCTGGTCAGGTTTTACACCGAGCTCGTAGCCGAGGGGGGTGAGGTCAAAATCGCATTCCGTACAGCTTGTGCCCGCAACAAGGTCACCTCTGCGTACGCCTTTGACAGCGCCCGAAAAGCCGATGTTATATATTTCTTCAACGTTATATCTGAGGATAAGGTCTGTTGCCGCAATTGCCGCGTTTACCTTTCCGATGCCTGCCAGTATTGCAACCAGTTTGTTGCCGCAGAAATTCATCTCAAGCATTTCCATTCCGTTTTCGGTGAATGTTTTTGCTCCGTTTTGGCAAGCCCACTTGCAAAAAGGGTTATATTCGTGAATGTCTGCGATAATTACGCCTAAAGTTTTCATTGTTACTTTCCTTTCGGTATACGGATTTTTGTCAGAGTCAAAACATCGCCTTGCGGCATAGTATGGTGCTGAGAGCGGATCTCTCAGGAAAAATTTGCGGTTGATAAAAGCCGACGGTGGCGGAGTGCGGCAACAGCCTCGCTCTGTCCACGGGGAGCCGTCGGAATGGCACCGCTTTATATATCGGCGTGCTCAGTGTCAGAATAGCTGTTTGCCTTTGATGAATACGTGTCTGAGCTGAGCATCGCTGTCGATTACGGTGAGGTCTGCTCTCTTACCGACTTCAATCGAGCCTGTCTGTGAATATGCGCCGATTGCCTTTGCCGGGTTGGCTGTGCAGGCTTTGAGAGCTGAGCGGAAATCAATTCCGAATTCAAGCAGGTTTCTGAATTCGTCAAAAACGTTGCTTGTGCTTGCGGCGATCGTGCCGTCGGCAAGTGTTGCTTTGCCGTCTTTTACATATACTGTCTGTCCGCCGAGCTCGTATTCGCCGTCGCCGTTGTCGGCCGCTGACATTGAATCGCTGATTACGCATATTCTGTCTTCGCCGAGCTGCCGGAATGCCATACGGATTATTGCGGGATGATTGTGGAATCCGTCACATATAAGCTCTGCCGTTACGTCCTGTGTATCAAACACGGCACCGGGTACGCCCGGCTCGCGGTTTTGTATCGGTGTCATAGCGTTGAAGAGGTGGGTTGCGTGGGTGAAGCCGTTTTCGAATCCGCTTTTCGCCTGTGCAAATGTTGCCGACGTGTGAGCGGCGGAAACCGTGCAGATTTCGCTTGCTTTTTTTGCAAATTCCGTTGCGCCGTCCTCTTCGGGTGCAACGTCAACAAGTTTTATCGGGCAGATACCGTTGAGCAAAGCGAACTCCTCAAAATCAGGCTTTCGGACGTGCTCTGCGGCTTGTGCGCCTTTTTTTGCAAGCGAGATATACGGACCCTCCATATTTATCCCGTGGATGTAAGCGCCCTCTTCTTTGCCCATATATTCTTTGACGGCTGAGAAAGCTTTGACGAGCGTGTGGTGCGGAAGGGTCATTGTCGTGGGACAGAATGATGTTATGCCGTGCTCTGCGAGTGCCTTGCTGATTGTTGCAATTTCATCGGTGTTTCCCGATGAGCTGTCGGCAAGTCTTGTGCCGTGAATATGTATATCGATAAAACCGGGAAGCACCGTAAGACCTGAATAGTCTTCGCCATCCTTTTCGGTTTTTCCTATTGCCTTGATAATGCCGTTTTCAATCTCCAGATCCGTTACTTCGGCTGTGAAATCAGCGCCGTATACGAGCGCGTTTTTGATTATCACGGATAACACCTCTCTGCAAATAAACCATTTCACCCCATATTAAGGGTGAAGTTAATTATAACTGTTTTTAGTATAATTTTCAATACTTATTATAATTTATTGAAGAATGCGAAAAATTTATTAATTAACTCTTTAATTGACGGGAATTGTGTGGTATAATGCAACAGTTAATAATGTGCTTTTGTGTTTTACAAAGGCAGGACGGAGATTATAGCTGATGGACAGGATAGGTTTTGATAACGAAAAATATCTGAAGATGCAGTCTGAATGTATCAGACAGCGCATTGAGCAGTTCGGCGGCAAGCTCTACCTTGAGTTTGGCGGCAAACTGTTTGACGATTATCATGCGTCAAGAGTTTTGCCGGGATTTGAGCCTGACAGTAAGCTTAAAATGCTTCTTGAGCTTAAAGACCAGGCAGAGGTTGTAATCGTAATCAATGCGGCAGATATTGAAAACAACAAAATCCGAGGAGATTACGGTATCACGTATGATGCCGACGTTCTCAGACTAATTGACGAATTCCGCGAGATAGGACTCTTTGTCGGAAGCATTGTTGTTTCCCAGTTTTCGGGTCAGCCCTCGGCAGAGGTGTTCACCGAAAGAATGAAGAGCCTCGGCGTAAAGGTTTACCGTCATTATAAAATCCCCGGGTATCCCTCTAACATTCCGTTTATCGTCAGCGATCAGGGTTACGGCAAAAACGAATATATCGAAACACAGCGCGAGCTTGTTATTATTACTGCTCCCGGTCCCGGAAGCGGCAAGATGGCAACCTGCCTTTCTCAGCTCTATCACGAGAACAAGAGAGGCATAAAGTCAGGTTACGCAAAGTTTGAAACATTCCCTATATGGAACCTTGCTCTTACACATCCCGTTAACCTCGCGTATGAGGCGGCAACAGCCGACCTTAACGACCTTAATATGATTGACCCGTTCCATCTTCAGGCTTACGGCGAAACAACGGTCAATTACAACCGCGATGTCGAGATTTTCCCCGTTCTTAATGCTATATTTGAAAGCATTTACGGCACTTCACCTTACAAATCACCCACCGATATGGGCGTTAATATGGCAGGTCATTGCATATTTGACGATAAGGCTGTATGCGATGCGGCAAATAAGGAGATAATCCGTCGCTACTACACGGGTCTTTGCGAAAGACGTGACGGCAAGATCGATCAGAACGTTATCTATAAGCTCGAACTTCTTATGCGTCAGGCAAAGCTGAGCAAAGAGGACAGAGCGGTTGTTCCCGCAGCGCTTGAGCGTGCGGCGGAAACGGGCGCACCCGCAGCCGCAATAGAACTTGATGACGGCAGAATAATAACAGGCAGGACGTCTTCTCTTCTCGGCTGCAGTGCGGCAATGGTGCTCAATGCGCTTAAAGCCTACGCAGGTATTGATGATGAGCGCCATCTTATCTCACCCGAGGTTATAACGCCGATTCAGCGCCTTAAGGTTGAACACATGGGCAGTAAAAATCCCAGACTTCACACGGACGAAATCCTTCTTGCGCTTTCAATCTGTGCCGCAACCGACAAAAATGCCGCAAAGGCGATGGATCAGCTGAAACGTCTCAGAGGTTGCGAAATGCATGTCAGCGTTATGCTCTCACACGTTGATGAGCGTTTGCTCAAAAAGCTCGGGGTGAACATCACCTGCGAGCCTGAACATCAGGACCAGAAACTTTATAGAAAACACTAAACTCAAAGTATACAAGGAGTGTGTAATAAAATGTTGAATTTCATTCTCACAGGCTTTGCTGATGAGGCTGCTGTCAGCCTCGACGGTCAGATAGCCGCTCTCAAGCGTAACGGTATGTCTTACTTTGAACCCAGAGGCATTGACGGTAAAAATATTTCCGATTTTACCGTTGATGAAGCCAAGGTTCTCAAGGAGAAGCTCGATGCAAACGGCATCAAGGTTTCTTCAATCGGTTCACCCTACGGCAAAATTGAAATTGATGAGGATTTTGAACCTCATTTTGAAAAGTTTAAAAATACAGTTGAGGTTGCAAAAATTCTCGACACTAAATATATCCGTATGTTCAGCTTTTTCTTCACAAAAGGACAGAGCTACGAGGATAACCGCGAGGAAGTTCTTCGCAGGGTAAAGGCTCTTGCGGATTATTCGGCAGAGCACGGCATTTACTGCTGCCTTGAAAACGAAAAAGGTATCTACGGCGATACAGATGACAGAAACCTCGAGGTTCTGCGTTATTGCCGTCCCAACCTTTACGCAATCGTCGATCCCGCAAACTACATTCAGTGCGGTGTCGATCCGCTTGCCGCTTACGAAAAGGTTGCAGGTTTTGTCAAATACCTTCATGTCAAGGATGCTTATTTTGAAAACGGTGAGGTTGTTCCTGCAGGTAAGGGCGACGGCAACGTTGCTCAGATTATCAAGCGCTTTGCACGTAATCACGGCGAAAAGTTCCTTTCGCTTGAGCCTCATCTCACGGTTTTCAAGGGTCTCGAAGACCTTGAGGCCGACAACGGCACAATGAAATCAATCGAGAAGAAAAAGAGCTACAAGTACGCAAGCACCGACGAGTCGTTTGATGCTGCCGTAAGCGCTCTCAACGAAATTCTCGATTCGCTTTCAAAGGGCGTTATCCGCCTTGGAATCATTGGTTGCGGTAATATGGGTAAGAGCCATATGCATAACATTCTTGCAGGCTGTATGCCTGAGTTTGAGCTTACAGCCGTTGCTGACCTCAAAGAGGAAAGACGTACTGCCGCTCTCGAGCTTTATCCCGGCATTAAAGTTTACAACGACGGAAGTGAACTTATCAATTCCGGCGAGGTTGATGCAATTCTTGTTGCAACACCCCACTATCTCCATCCGACTTATGCGATTGAGGGCCTCAACGCAGGTCTTCACGTTATGATTGAAAAGCCCGCAGGTGTTTACACAAAGCAGGTTGAAGAGATGAACGAGGTTGCCGCAAAGAGTGATAAGGCTCTTGCGATTATGTTTAACCAGCGTACAAATCCCTGCTACATAAAGCTTCGTGAAATTCTTCAGGGCGGCGAATTCGGCGATATCAAGCGTGTCAACTGGATTATAACGGATTGGTACAGAACTCAGTCTTATTACGATTCAGGTGATTGGCGTGCAACGTGGTCAGGCGAAGGCGGCGGCGTGCTTCTTAACCAGTGCCCACATCAGCTTGATTTGTGGCAGTGGCTTTGCGGTATGCCCAGCAAGGTTCGCGGCTTCCTTCACGAGGGTAAGTGGCACAACATTGAGGTTGAGGATGACGTAACAATTTACGTTGATTATCCCAACGGCGCAACAGGTGTGTTTATCACGACAACGGGTGATTATCCGGGTACAAACCGTCTTGAAATTACACTTGACAGAGCAAAGATTGTTTGCACAAACAATGAGCTTGAGGTTATCGAGCTTGAGGAGTCCTGTCAGAAATTCTGCGAAACTGCAGGAGAGGGCTTCGGCAGAATCGAAACCAAAACATACACAATCAAGCCCGATCCCGCACCGTGGCCGCAGCACGTTCAGGTTATGACACAGTTCGGTGATAATATTCTTCGCGGCGGCGCACTTGTCGGCAGAGGTGAAGAGGGTATCAACGGCCTTACAATTTCCAACTGCGCACATCTTTCAAGTTGGCTTGACAAAACGGTTGAGCTGCCTATTGATAAAGAGCTTTATTTCAAGATGCTTCAGGAAAAGATTGCATCTTCAAAGTTCGTCAAAGTCACTAAAGAGGTTGTGCAGCAGGATATGAGTTCTACATTCGGAAGCTGATTTGAAATAATTTTTCCGAAAACACTTGACAAACTATCAGTTACCCTATAAGATTAAGTACGCAATACAGTTGTTAATATCTTATTCATACTTCATTAAAGTAAGGAGGAAAAATTATGCCTTTCGAGCAGGTACGTGAAATCATCTGCAAGCAGCTTGAGCTTGAGGAGAGCGACATCACTATGGAAACCAACATTAAGGATGACCTTGGTGCAGACAGCCTCGATCTTGTTGACCTTGCAATCAGCCTTGAGGACGAGTTCGAAGTAGAAGTTCCGGACAATGTTCTTGAGAAGTTCGAAACAGTTGCTGACATCGTCAAGTTTATTGAAGAGATGTAATTAAAATTACAGGAGCGTTACGGTTTGTTCCGTAGCGCTCTTTTTTTATGTATATTTCGCTCCTTTCGGTTGAAAATAGCTGAAAAGGAGCGTTTTTTATGGATTATATTAAAGCTTTTCTGGTCGGCGGAGCGATTTGCGTGATAGGTCAGGTTCTGATGGATACTACCAAGCTCACGCCTGCAAGGATTCTGGTTTCGTTTGTTACGGCAGGTGTTTTGCTTGGCGCTGTCGGCTTTTACGAGCCTGTTGTGCGTTGGGCAGGTGCGGGGGCAACAGTACCGCTTACGGGTTTTGGCTATCTGCTTGCAAAGGGTACGCGGCAGGCAGTAGATGAGCAGGGGCTTATCGGTGCGCTTACGGGTCCGCTGACGTCGGGTGCGGCGGGTATAACAGCAGCAATGTTGTGCGGTTTATTGGCATCTTTATTAACAAAACCTAAAGAAAAGTGAATTTTCTTGACTCATAGTTTTGGTTATGCTAAAATATTATAATAATTATAAGCGTTGGTGAAAGAGGTGATTTTACGGATATCAAAATTTTGCAGAAGGGTTTTAACTATTCGCAGGATGGTCCGGGTAATCGCCTTGTTTACCATTTGCAGGGGTGCAATCTCCATTGTCCCTGGTGCTCAAATCCCGAAAGTATGAGCGTTGCGTATGAAGGCGGTGTTGACACCGACACGGTGCTCAAAGAGGTGCTTATCTCTGAGTTGATGTTTTTCGACGGCGGAGGCGTGACCTTTACGGGCGGTGAGCCAACGTTGCAGTTTGAGGCGCTTAAGGACATTCTTTCAAAGCTGAAAACCTGCGGTATCAATACGGCAATCGAAACAAACGGCACAAATCCGCGTCTGCCTGAGCTGTTTGATTTTACAGATTACCTCATAATGGATTTTAAACATTACAGCAGCGAAAAACTCAAAGAATATACGGGTGTCGGCAACGAAACCGTTGTTGCAAATCTTGCAGCGGCGGCACGCAGCAGAAATCAGCTTCTTCTTAGGATACCGCTTATCAACGGCTTCAATGCATCGGCGGATGATGCGTATGAGTTTGCAAAAATTCTGTCACCATATATGAAAGACGGCTTTGCGCTCGAGGTGCTCCGCTATCACGAATACGGCAAGGACAAATGGGCACAGCACGGTATGCAGTACACGATGCAGGATGCTTTTGTTTCAGATGGTCAGTTTGATGAATTCTGCAGCATACTTAAAAACAATTCTATAAAATTAGTCAGAACCTGAATGGGGGATTACATAATATGAAGGTAAACAATGTATACGCAAAAGGCGAAATAACAAAAATGGCAAAAGACCTCTTCCGTGAGGAGCGCTCGAAGCAGCGACTTGACGGTTGGTTTCTTGCGCGTGAGCTTGCTTACAAGGCAACAGGCTTCAACGACAACGGTATGACGGAGGAACTTCGTGCCGCAAGAGAGCTTAAGATGATTCTTGAAAAGCTTCCGCTTTCAATCAGTGACAATAATGTTTTTGCCGGCACACAGAGTGATTCTTTTGCCCGCAGTTATGCTCTTATCAACCCTGCTTTCCAGGTTGAAACATTTTCAGGATATTGCGATCCTACTGCCGTTTTCGACGATATTGAGCCGAACGAGGAGTTTACTAAGGAACGCATTGAGCTTATGCGTGAGCGCACAAAGCGCGGCGACTATGTCCGTGATCTCAGTGCGGTATACGAGAAGTACACAAAGTACACAAGTGAAGTAGCATTCTTTATCGAGCAGGTTACGGGTCACCTTATTCCTGATTTCCGCAAAGCTATTTCGCTCGGTCTCAACAAGATGATTTCCGACCTTACAAAGAAAATCAACAGCGAGAAGGACGACGAGCGCAAGGATACACTCGAAGACATCCGTATGGTGCTCGAGGCAACAATTACCCTTGCAAACCGCTATGCGGATATTGCCGCAAAGCAGAAGCTTACCGCATCTCCCGAGCGTGCCGCTCAGCTTGAGCTTATGGAAAACACACTTCGCAAAGTGCCCGAAAACGGTGCTGAAAGTCTTTATGAAGCAATACAGTCCTTCCTTATCCTTTGGGAGGTTATGACTCTTGAGCAAGCTCCCAATCCATTTGCTTTCTCTGTCGGCAATGCAGACAGAATCTTTGAGCCTTACAGAGCTATGTCAGGCGAAAGCAGAGAAGAGGCTGCAGAGCTTTTCCGTCATTTTCTTGTATTCTTCAACGTAGGTGACAGAAGCTGGGCAATTTCGCAGAATGTTATTGTAGGCGGCAGAGATGTTGAAGGTAACGACCTTACAAACGAGATGAGCTATGCGATAATGGATGCATACTACGATATGAATCTGCCTCAGCCCATTCTCTCCGTTAAGCTTCATAAGAATACTCCCGAAAAGCTTTATCGCGAGATGGGCAGGTTTATGTTTACGCCCGGTGTGCTCACACCGTCATTTTTCAACGATGATACCGTGTTTGAAGCTCTCAGAGCAGGCGGCGTAGAGGAAGCGGATCTTCCCGATTACTCTGTTGCAGGCTGTCAGGAGCCGTTGATTATGGGTAAGGACAACGGCAACACGACCAACAGCTGGTTCAACCTTCCCAAGATTCTTGAGCTTACGCTCAACGAAGGTAAATCGACAATCACGGGCAATAAGATCGGTACGTTTGTCAGCTATCAGAACAATAAAGAGCTACTTGAAAATATCCGTGAGGCGTTCTATAAGAATGCCGAGGTTTATGCCAAGCTTATGGCTGACGCCGCAAACGGTGCTTCCGTTGCTCTTTCACATCTTCGCGTGCCCTTCCTCAGCGCGTTTATGGGCGGCTGTGAGAGCCGTGTAGATATGCGCCACCCCGAAAAACAGGGCACAAAGTACAACGGCAGCGGTTGCCTTATTCACGGTCTTTCGGTTATTGCCGATTCGTTCGTTGCGATTGATAAGCTCCTTGCAGAGCGTCCTGAGGATTGTGACAATCTTATCGAGGCGCCCAAGGTTAACTTCGAAGGCTACGAAGAGCTTCGTGATTTCCTCAAGTCTGCTCCGAAATTCGGTAACGGTATCGAGTCTGTCGATAATGAGGCTGCTGACGTTGCAAACAGAATTTCAGACCTTGTCCGTTCACAGAAAAATTACCTCGGTAATTCCTTCCGTGCCGACTGGTCCAGCCCCTCAACCCATCTTCTTTACGGCTATTGGGTAGGCGCAACACCCGACGGCAGAGCTGCAAGAGATATGCTCGGCTACGGTGTCGATCCTCTTTACGGTGAGGCAGGTAACGGTCTCGGCTTCCGCACGATTTCCGCGATGAAGTTGCCTTACGGTAAATTCAACGGCGGTTACGCTTCTCACCTCGGTATCGATCCCAAGTACTTCAAGGGCGCTGATTACGAAGAGAAGGGTGTAGAGTTTGGCGAGAAGATTCTCAAGCCGATTTTCTTCAACGAGAAGAACGAAAATCTTTCGCCCTCATACCTTTATTTCAATATTACAACTCCCGATACACTTCGCAAGGTTCTTGCAGAGCCGGAGAAGTATGCTCCGAGCGGAGTTTATATTATGAGAATCCACGGCACGTTTGTTAATTTCCTGGATCTCTCTCCTGCAATTCAGAACGACATTATTACAAGACTTGACCTTGAATCCACGAAGATCTGAGGAATTTGAAATGAATGTTATCGGACTTGATATTGGTACAACAACCATCTGCGGTATTGCAGTTGATGCTCAGTCGGGCAAACTGTTAAAGTCTGTCACGCTTGACAACGGCAGTTTTATCGAAGGCAGACCTTTTGAAAAAATTCAGTCACCCGAGATGATAATTGAAAAGGTTTCTTCGCTTGCCACAGAGCTTTTTGATGAATTTGCTCCCGTATGTGCCGTAGGTATTACCGGACAGATGCACGGAATCGTGTATGTTGATGAAAACGGTGCGGCTGTCAGTCCGCTTTACACCTGGCAGGACGGAAGCGGCAATCAGCCTTGCGAGGGCGGCACGTATGCATCCGTGCTCAGCGAAAAGACAGGTTATAATGCCGCGAGCGGCTTCGGTGCCGTAACGTGCTTCTATCACGCCGAAAACGGTCTTATTCCGCCTTCTGCGGCAAAGCTTTGCACAATTCACGATTATGCCGCGATGGTCCTTACCGGCAGAAAAACACCGCTTATGCATTCGTCTGATGCGGCTTCTTTCAGCCTTTTCGATATTGAGAAGGGTTGTTTTGATAAAGCGGCTGTCGAAAAAGCAGGCCTTGATTTTTCGCTCTTCCCCGACGTTACTTGTGATTTTGATTCCGTCGGAGAGTATAAAGGTGTTCCCGTCTGCGTTGCAATCGGTGACAATCAGGCAAGTTTTATTGGCTCGGTGCGTACTATGGAAGGCTGTGCTCTTGTAAATATGGGCACGGGCGGACAGATTTCAATGTTGACCGACCTGAAAAAAGCTCCCGACAATATGGAAATAAGACCGCTTTGTTCGGGTAAGAATATTCTTGTCGGCTGTTCTCTTTGCGGCGGGAGAGCTTTTGCTGTTTTGGCGGATTTCTTCAACAACTGTCTTCAGATGGCTGGATGCGAGAAGTCGGATAATATCTATAAGTTTATGGATGCCGCACTTGAAGCGGAAGGGGAGTCGGCTGACCCGCTTGTTGTTTCAACAAAGCTTTGCGGTACACGCTCCGAGCCTGAAATCAGAGGTTCCGTAACAAATCTCGGCATTGATAATTTTACACCTGTCGCACTTATGAACGGATTTCTCGGAGGCATGGTAAGTGAAATTATCGAGATGATTGAGCCTACCGGTTGCAAGGTTACGTCGCTTGTCGGCTCGGGTAACGGACTGCGTAAAAACGTTCCTCTTCAGAAGCGCTTTTCTCAGGCTCTCGGCGCACAGATGCAGATTCCTCTTAACCGTGAGGAGGCAGCGTTCGGTGCTGTGTTGGCTGCACTCGTCGCCTGCAAGGAAAAATCCACCCTTGAAGAGGCTCAAATGCTGATAAGTTACGAAGTCTGAAAAAGAATTTCAGAAAATACTTGACAAATCGAAGGAAATAAGCTAATATATCGTAGTGCTCGCCACTTGATGTGTGCAGAGCCCTATGTGATCCATTAGCTCAGTCGGCAGAGCACTTGACTTTTAATCAAGGTGTCCGGAGTTCGAATCTCCGATGGATCACCAGTTCCAACCGCTGAAATCCGCTATTCTGCGTGGGTTTTGGCGGTTTTTCTTTTACAGAATAATATTTCTTCCACAGAATTATAACCGCTGATAACCGCTAATTTCAGATAAAAGTACTACAAAAGTACTACAAATAAACGGGAATAATTAAAATTGCCTTTCGTTCAGCTTGTTAAGCTCCGGCGTTGTAACAGCCGAAAAAATGGCTTATGATGTCGGAAACGGGAAATGTAAAAGCAAAGTTATCATGCAAAAACAATTGCCGCTGTTAAAACTAAAAGAATAATGGTTGACTTTTTCATAATGATAGGATAAACTGATTTTTGGAGAGGTACTCGGGAGCATTTCCGCTCCCTTTCCCTTTTCGCTTACCGCTTACGTTTGTGCTTGCGAGGCTGGCGTTTAGCGGTTTTTTTCTCTCTTATTGTCAGTATCAAAGCTATCGTTGTAACCGTGTTGCTCCATACTGTTAAGAGAGTTACCGTCCTATTCTTCAGCTTTGTTTATGAGGTGATACAATTGACCTACGAGCAATCTCTGAAATATATACATTCGCTCAATAAATTCGGCATCAATCCCGGGCTTGAACGTATTGAAGCACTCTGTGAAGCTGTCGGCAATCCTCAGAAAAAGCTGAAATTTGTGCATATAGCAGGCACTAACGGTAAAGGCTCAACCTCAACTATGGTTGCGGGTGCACTCAGTTACAGCGGCAAAAAAACGGGCCTTTTTACTTCACCTTACGTGACGGATTTCAGAGAGCGTATCTGTATTGACGGCAATATGGTCGATAAGGAGCTTTTTGCTCAGGTTGTGACAGAGCTTGAGCCGATTGTTGCGCACCTTGCCAAAAAAAATATGCAGCCTACTGAGTTTGAGGTTATAACTGCGGCGGCATTTATGATATTTGAGCGTTGCGGTTGTGATATTTGTGTGCTCGAGGTAGGTCTTGGCGGCAGACTTGATTCAACAAACGTTATTCCTGTACCTCTTGTAAGTGTCATCACTTCAATTTCGCTTGACCATACGGCAATTCTCGGTGATACCATTGAGCAGATTGCCGCAGAAAAATGCGGAATTATCAAAGAAGGCGGCAATACCGTATGCTATCCTGCTCAGCAGGAAAACGTTGAGTTAATAATTCGGGATTTTTGCAATGTAAAGAATAATGCCTTTACAAAACCCGATGTTAACAAGGTGAGCGGTATCTGTAACCGTATTGACGGCGTAAGTTTTACGTATTGCGGTGCGGAATACAAGCTTTCAATGAGCGGCGAGTATCAGGTTTATAACGCTGTCACAGCGCTTGAAACCTGCTTCCTGCTTGGGGTTGACGCTCTCAGTGCCAAGCGCGGAGTTGAATCCGCAATGGTAGCTGCGCGTATGGAGGTAATTTCTTCTTCACCGCTTGTTCTTCTCGATGGCGGACACAATGATGATGGCGGAAAAGCTGTCGCGACAAGTATAAGCACTTTACAGAGCGATAAACGTATTGCGGCTGTTATCGGTATGATGGCGGACAAAAACGTCGACGCTTATCTCGGTTACGTTGCGCCTTTGTGCAGTAAAATTATCGCTTGCAGCGTTGCTGATAATCCGCGCACGATGAGTGCCGTTGAGCTCTGTTCGCTTGCATCAAAATACTGCGCAAACTGCGTTGCGGTTGAGTGTGCGGAAGATGCAGTCAACCGTGCCCTTGCCGAATTGAGTGATTACGACTGCTTGCTTGTGTGCGGCTCGCTTTACCTTGCGGGCGAAGTCAGAATGCAACTCAAAAAATATTTTAAATAAACACCCTGAATGCGACATACTTTTCGGGGTCAAGCCTCTATCCTATCCGGGTAGAGGCTTTTTTATTTTTTGACTAACAGGAGTGATAAAATGGAAATGATTACGTCCGGTAAATGTATGACGGTTTTTCTTTCGGGAGAAATTCACCACCATACAGCCGCCAATATCCGCAGGGTGATTGATGATGAAACGGACAAGCTTTTGCCGCAGGTGCTTGTGCTTGATTTCAGCGCGGTTACTTTTATGGACAGCTCGGGTGTCGGGCTTGTAATGGGACGCTACCGCAACGTCAGCGCACACGGCGGCAGACTTGAGGCTGTTAACCTGCCCGCGTGGTGTTACCGAATAATGAAAATGTCGGGGCTTGAAAAAATCGCCAAAATACAGATGACAGGAGACAGACGATGAAACCGATAAATAAGTTTACGATGGTAATGGACAGCCGTTCTGCAAACGAGGGATTTGCGAGGCTTGCAGCTTCAGGCTTTGCCGCACAGCTTGACCCGACCGTTGAGGAACTGTGCGATATCAGAACAGCCGTCAGCGAGGCGGTTACAAATTGTATTGTTCACGCTTATCCCGATGGGGTAGGCAATGTTTACTTGTATGCCGCAATTTATGACGGCGGACTTTTCAGAATCAGAATCCGTGACAAAGGTTGCGGAATTGAGGATATAGGAAAAGCTATGGAGCCGCTTTATTCCAGCCTTGGCGGTGAAAGAGCAGGGCTTGGTTTTGCGGTTATGGAAAGCTTTTGCGATAAAATTTCCGTGCGCTCAACCCTCGGCAAGGGAACGAGCGTAACGCTTGATAAATACATAAAGGGTAAGCCGCTTGCCGACTCAAACCGCTGAGCGCGAAAAACTTATAACGGAAAATATGGGTCTGGTGCATTCGTGTGCCGGAAAATTTAAGGGCAAGGGTATTGAATATGAAGATTTGTTTCAGGCAGGCTGTGTCGGGCTTATAAAGGCGGCAGACGGTTTTGAGGCTGACAGAGGTTTTGCTTTTTCTACCTATGCCGTGCCGGTTATTCTCGGCGAGATACGCAGGGTGTTCCGCGATGGCGGAAGTATAAAGGTTGGCAGAATGCTCAAAGAAAAATCGCGTGTTGCATTGATAGAGCGAGAGCGGCTGACTCTTCTGAACGATCGCGAGCCTACGTTGAGTGAGCTTGCCGCCGCACTTAACCTTGACGTGCAGGAGGCGGCGCTTATTCTCAACGCCGCAATGCCTGCCTTGTCGCTTACTGCTGATGATGAGTCAGGTTCGCCGCAGCTTGATATTCCCGTTGAATCGCAGGAGGGTGACGTTTCAGACAGCATTGCTTTGCAACAGGCAATGGTAACTTTACCCGAGCGTGACCGCAGAATAATTGAGCTGAGATATTTCAGAGGGCTTACGCAGAGCAAAACAGCAGAGCAACTCGGTATGTCGCAGGTGCAGGTATCGCGCAGAGAAAAAGCAATTCTTCTTGAGTTGCGCAATAAGCTGATACAATAAAAATAAACCTGACCCGTTGTGCGAGTCAGGTTTATTTGCGGTGTCAAAGCTGATTGAGTATTGCTCGTTTGTATTCCAGAAATTCGGGTGTAAGATTAAAGTCTTCGCGGCGCGGCTTTGGTTCCTTGATGATGATTTCGCCTTTTATTTCTCCGGGTGAACCCGATAACAGATAAATCCTGTCTGAAATAAGAATTGATTCGTCAATATCGTGTGTGATGAAAAGTGTTGACAGTTGAATTTTCTCCATAACGTCCAGGTACCATTTGTGCATCGAACTTTTGGTTATTGTATCCAATGCGGAAAAAGGTTCATCCAACAAAGCAACGTCTTTTGAAAACATATACGTGCGAAGAAGAGCCGCGCGCTGACGCATTCCTCCCGAAAGTTGAGCGGGGTATTTCTTTTGCGTTCCTTCAAGTCCGAATTGTGAAAACAACGGCGATACTTGTGCCCGTGCCTCTTTTTTCTTTATGCCTTTGAGCAAAAGAGGCAATGCCGCGTTGTCCTCAATCGTTCTGTAAGGCAGAAGCAAATCCTTTTGCAACATATAACTTACGTGCCCGGGTTGATTTGTAATATCTTTTCCGTCAAGTAATACCTGACCTTTGTCCGGCGCTGTCAAGCCTGAAATGATATTGAAAAGCGTTGTTTTTCCGCCGCCGCTGACTCCGAGCAGACAAACAAGTTCTCCTTGATTAAGCTCAACGGAAATATTGTTCAGAACAGGCTTACCGTCAAAACTTTTGCTGACGTTTTTTACCTCTAATTTCTTCATATTCATTCGGGAAGATAGCTGTTTGTATATCCGTGGTGGGGATCGATTTTTTCTTCAAGAAGGTTCTTTTCGTTCAGCCAGGTGTAGAAAGCCGCCCAACGCTCAGGGTCAAATTCGCCCCATTTTGAAGCATCGGCAATATACTCTGATGCAAGGTATTCTTGACTTGCGTACACAAGTTCACTGTTTGAGCTGAGCTCGGGTGCGGCTTCCATCAGAATATCTGCGGCATCCTTGGGGTTCTCTGTTGCATAAGTATATCCCTTTGAAAGAGCTTTGACAAATGCTTTTGCCGTTTCAGGATTCTCGCCAAGCCAGGAATTGTTGCCGATAATAACGGGTGTGTAATAATCGAATACGGGGTTTATATCCGCAAATTCAAAATAATCGGTTTCAAGTCCCGCAGTCTGACAAGCTACGCCTGCCCAACCGTAGAAAATCCATATTGCATCAACGCTGCCGCTTTTCAAAGCGGATACTTCATCGGTAATGGTAGAGGGGATAAGCTCAACAAGGTCGAAATTTCCGCCGTCGGCTTTCATAACGTCACGTATTGTTTCTTTTTCAACGTCCAGATCCCACGTTGCATATTTCTTGCCCTCAAGCCCTTTGGGAGTGTTTATTCCTTCGCCTTTGCGTGAAATAATGCCCGATGTGTTGTGTTGAATAACTGCGGCTACTGCGGTAACGGGCATAGCATCATCGCCAATAAATGCAGGCGCAAGAGTATCCTGAAAAGCAACGCCGAACTGTGCTTTGCCGGATGCCACTAACGATACCGCACCGTCCTCCGGCGGTTGGACAATTTCAACTTCCAGACCGGCTTGTTCAAAATAACCGTTTGCCTCAGCAACGAATATGCCCGTGTGGTTTGTGTTTGGTGTCCAGTCAAGTACAATTGTGATTTTGTCGGGACTGTCTGTTTTTCCGCAGGCAGACGCACAGAAAATAATTGCAACTGAAAGTAATAAAGCTATTAATTTTTTCA
>JAZRRT010000046.1:0-2876 GCA_045650985.1 Acutalibacteraceae bacterium
GAATATCCTTTGCCATAGTCTTGAGAACACCGCCTGTTGTCGGGAAGAAGCGTGCGCGGCTCTCGGGAGTATCGTCAACCTCTTTTTCAAGCTCTATTCTTTCTGCCTTCAGCCAATTTGTAAGCTCTTCGAAGGTAAGAACGGCGTCAACAAGTCCGTCGTAGTGCTCAGCCTCATCCTTCTTTGCAACGCAGGGACCGACAAATACGGTCTTTGCTTTCGGTATTCTTTTCTTAATATCTGCGCAGTGCGCCTGCATAGGCGACATAACGTCTGCAAGATATTCAAGAGAGGACGGGAAGTATTTTTGAATGAGCAAATTGACCGAGTGGCAACAGGAGGTTATGATGATATCTCGCTCCTCCTCACGAAGCATACGCTCGTATTCTGTTTTAACAATGGTTGCACCGATTGCTGTTTCCTCAACGTCGAAAAAGCCAAGCTTTTTAAGTGCTCGGCGCATAGACTCGATTCCTACATCTTCATAGTTCGCAATAAATGAGGGCGCAAGGCTGACAACGACGGGATCTCCGCTCTGAAGCAGAACTCTCGCCTTCTCAGTACCGTCAACGATCTCCTTTGCATTTTGAGGACAAACAACAAAACAATGACCGCACAAAATGCACTCATTGCCAATGATATGTGCTTGGTTTCCCGAAAAGCGAATTGCCTTTACGGGACAGTGACGGATGCACTTATAGCAGTTTTTGCAGTTGGATTTTTTTAGTGTCAAGCAATTTGCCATAATCGTCACTTCCTTTCGTTTTCTATAACATCAAGTATATTCTTCTTGAAAAATTCTCTGAAATTTTCTCTCGTCACGCCTACGTGAACGTCATCGTTTACCTGTACGGTAACACCGACTCGGTTGCACTTTCCGATGCAGAAGCTACCGGAAAGCACGACCTCATCGTCGATATGATGTTCTTCAACGGCTTTCTCTAAAAGCTCTACAATATCGGCAGAGCCTTTGAGGTGGCAGGACGAGCCAACACAAACCTGAACGAACAACATATGTTTTATACCTTTGCCAAAACTTCTTTAACGAAGAACTCTCCTACGTTCTCGGGAGTAACGGAATGGAAGGAGTCATTTACCGTTACACATACGCCCTGCTGACACTTGCCCATGCAGAAGGTGCCGCCAAGCTCTACCTTATCGCCGAGATTGTTCTCGGATATCAAATACTGAAGCTGCTCTACTACCTGACGAGAACCCTTGATGTGGCAGGAGCTTCCGATACAAACTGTAATTTTAAGCATAATATTTTACCTCTCAATATTCATTATGATTTTTTGATTGATGCGAGGAAATTCCTCGCATCAATCTTGGAGCTTGCTTCGATTACTGATAATCTACAACGCCGACCCAGCTCATAAGGAACTCGCGCTCCTTTTCGTTGCCCTTAACCGACTGAGAAGCGGCTACGATAGGCATCCACTTCTGAACGTACTGCTTTGCGGTATCGCTCTTTTTGCAGAAGGTGTCGAGGTAAAGCTCTGCGCCGGAAATATCTCCGTTCAACCAGAACAGAAGATAGGTGCGTGCTACGTCAGCAGAAGCGTTGCCCTGCGTTGCGTGAGACCAGTCAAGGATGTAGGGAGTTCCATCCTCCGTGATGATGATGTTGGATGGATTGAAGTCTCCGTGGCACACCTTGTTATGCTTAGGCATGCCTTCAAGGCGAGTGTGAAGATCGTAACGGGTAGTGGCGTCAAGCTCGGTAGCTGCAATCTTGCGACTCATCTTATCCTTCAGCTTGTTAAGGAGAGGACAGGTCTTTGCGTGAACGCTCATCTGAAGGTCAACGAGAAGCTCAATGTACTCGCCCTTCTTCTCGGGATTTTCTTCCATAAGCTGAGAAAGCGTTTTGCCCTTGATCAACTCGGAAATTATTGCCCACTTGCCGTCAATCATAGTGACCTCAAGAACCTTGGGAATATTGAGTCCGGTTTCTTCGATTCTTGCCTGATTGAGTGCCTCATTAAGCACGTCAGCCTTGGAATACTCTGCATTGAAAACCTTGATGGCTCTGTCGCCGTCACGGTAGATTGTCTTGTTATTTCTTACTGCAATTACTCTATCAAGTTTCATTTGTATATCCTCCTTTAATTACGCCTTTTTGCCCTTGCGGTAGGGAGCCTTGATTGCATCGGGGACCTGAACATCGAGATCGGTTGCAGGCATCTCGGGCTCAACAAAGTGCTTGCCATAGTAAGCGTTGAGATACATCTGCTTCAGCTCGCTCATAAGAGGATAACGGGGGTTAGCGCCGGTGCACTGATCGTCGAATGCCTGCTCAACCATATCATCAAGACGGTTAAGGAAGTCCTGCTCGTCAATGCCGTAGTCCTTAATGGTAGCCTTGATGCCAACCTTTGCCTTGAGCTCGTTGATAGCCTTGATGAGATTTTCAAGCTTTTCGGTATCATTCTCACCGCCGAGTCCGAGGTAGTCTGCTATCTCAGCATATCTTGCGAGGGTGTGAGGATGATCGTACTGCGAGAAGGTACCCATCTTAACGGGAGCTTCGCTTGCGTTGAAGCGGATAACTTCCTCGATCATAAGAGCGTTAGCAACACCGTGAGGCAGGTGATGGAATGCACCGAGCTTGTGAGCCATGGAGTGGCAGATACCAAGGAATGCGTTTGCGAACGCCATACCCGCTATAGTAGCTGCATTTGCCATCTTCTCACGAGCTTCAACGTCGGTCTGACCGTTCTCGTATGCTCGCGGAAGGAACTTAAAGATGTTCTTAAGTGCCTGAAGTGCAAGTCCGTCGGTATAATCGGTTGCGAGCATAGCAGCGTAAGCCTCAACCGCGTGAGTTACAGCGAAGTCGGAGGCCAAGGCGGTCTTAGGAAGACAACATGTTT
>JAZRRT010000047.1:0-2072 GCA_045650985.1 Acutalibacteraceae bacterium
TTTTATTAATTTATTTTAAGTTCTGTATTTACTTTTTCTACCGTTCTGATATAATAAAATCAAGTGATTCCTTCACTTGATTTTATCGGCAAAGGAGAAAATAAATATGGCAAAATTAAAAGTTGCACTTATCGGTAACGGCGGTATCTGCCGCGGCTGCCATGTTAACAATTATTATGAAGACGACAGAGTTGAGGTTGTTGCTTTCTGTGATATCATTGAAGAAAGAGCAATTGCACTCAGGGATAAATATTATCCCGACGCGGCTGTTTATACAGACTACAAAGAGCTTCTTAAGGACGAGAGCATAGATGCTGTTGATATCTGCACGCCCAACTATCTCCATTCCATAATTGCGGTTGATGCATTCAAGGCAGGCAAGCACGTATTATGCGAAAAACCCGATGCCATTGACGTTACAGAGGTTCTCAAAATGAAAAATGCCGCCGACGAGGCAGGCAAGGTGCTTATGGTTATAAGAAATAACCGTTTTGCCACAGCATCACAGTATGCAAAGAAGTTTGTTGAAGCAGGCAGAATGGGCGAAATCTATTGCGGACGCTGCGGCTGGCAGAGACGCAGAGGTATCCCCGGCAAAGGCGGCTGGTTCACAACAAAGGCACAGTCGGGCGGCGGTCCTCTTATCGACCTCGGCGTTCATATGATTGACCTTGCGGTATGGCTTATGGGCAACCCCACACCCGTTGCGGTAAGCGCAAACACATACACCAAGTTTGCAGATAACGATACAAGCGATTCGGTTAACTCAAAGTTCGGCGATGCAAAATCCGAGGGCACTTTTGACGTTGAAGACCTTGCAATTGGTATGATACGTTTTGATAACGGTGCCGTTCTTCAGATAGAATTCAGCTGGGCATCAAACATTAAATCCGAAAACCGTTTTGTTGAGCTGCGCGGAACAAAGGCAGGTCTCAAATGGAAAGAAAACGAGGTTGAATTCTTCACAGAAGAAGACGGTCAGCTTCTTGATATCATTCCCGCAGGCAATATGGACGGAAACGGACACAAGAAGAATATCAAGAACTTCGTTGACGTTCTCACAGAAGGCGCAGAACCTGTTTTCAAGCCCTCACAGGGTGTTGATATGATTAAAATCCTCTGCGCAATATATGAATCTGCAGAAAAAGGCAGAGAGGTTATCCTTTAATTTAAATTCATATTTCAAAAAACAGGCGGTTCGTTTGAACCGCCCTTTTTTGTATGTATTCTGATTATCTTAATCCGAAACCGTGTTACAACTCATCATCGAATCAAGAAAACTGTGAATTGTAGAGCGAACTGTAAAATCCTCCGCAATTTATAAGCTCATCGTGAGTACCTTGTTCAGTAATTTCTCCGTCTCTGACCACAAGAATCGTATCGGCATTCTGTATTGTCGAAAGACGGTGAGCGATAACAAAACATGTTCTTCCTTTTATAAGCTCGTTCATGGCTTCCTGAATCTGAATCTCCGTTCTTGAATCTACGTTTGAGGTTGCTTCATCGAGAATCAGCATCGGAGCATCTGAAAGAAACGCACGGGCAATTGTTATAAGTTGCCGTTGTCCTTTTGAAATGTTAACACCGTCATCTGAAAGCACTGTATTATAGCCTTCGGGCAGACTTTCGATATACGAATCAATCCTCGCTGCTTTAGCTGCGGCTTTTACCTGCTCCATTGTTGCGTTTTCTCTTCCGTAGACAATATTATCATAAACCGTACCATAGAAAAGCCAGGTATCCTGCAAAACCATGGTAAAAGCAAGTCTTAAATCCGAACGTTTTATTTTAAGTACGGGATTTGAATCAATTCTTATCTCACCCGATTGCGGATCGTAAAACCTCATAAGCAAGTTGATAATCGTAGTTTTGCCCGCACCCGTAGGCCCTACTATTGCAACAGTCTGTCCTTTCGATGCGGTAACCGATACATTTTTAAGAATCGTTTTTTCAGGAGTATAACCGAATGTTATATCATCAAGTTCTGCATATCCTTCAACTGTTTTCAAATCTCCTGCGTCGGGCAGGTCCAGAGGCTCCGGTTCTTCGTCCAGAATTCTGAAGACACGTTC
>JAZRRT010000048.1:0-2545 GCA_045650985.1 Acutalibacteraceae bacterium
CTTTTCGGCAAAATGACCAATCGTTACTTTTTACCTATAAACAATTTGTTAAAACAGTATAATTTTATTGACAAGTATTATAATTCTTTGTTAAAATAAATTGATTTTATTATAGCCATTCTGTAATCCGGGTGCCTAACTAAGGAGGAAAGTGCTTTGACAGATTCAAAGACAATGGCATACATCAATATGTACGCTGTTCTCGGCACACTTGAAAATCTTTGCGAGATCGACCCCGTCGCTTCCGCAATCATTTCAAACCAGAAGCCGATTTCTATCGGTTTCGACGTAGCGGGCGGCCCCAAGGCTACTCTCTACTTCAAGAACGGCAGATGCCGTATGGAGCAGGGTTGCTCACATTGCGACGTTAAGCTTCCGTTCAGCTCATGCGAGAAGTTCAACGGACTTATCGACGGTACGGTAACACCCATTCCCTCAAAGGGCTTCCAGCACATCGGTTTCCTGCTCAAGGGCTTCACCGCTCTTACAGACCGTCTTTCGGCTCTTATGCGTCCCACACCTGAGGACCTTCAGGACAGAGAGTTCTTCGAAACAAGCACAAGACTGATGTTCTACACAATCGCCGTTGCACTCTCTCAGATTGCAAACAACGACGAAATCGGTAAGTTCTCTGCACACCTCATCCCCGACGGTGAGATTTACTTCGGTATCAAGGACGACGTTGCTGCAACAATCCGTGTTAAAAACCACAGACTTGTCACAATCAAGCAGCGTTGCGACAAGCCCCGCGCATTTATGGAGTTTGCTGATATCGATCTCGCACGCGACCTCTTCGACGGTAAGGTCAACGCTGTTGCTTGCATCGGCGAAGGCAAGATCGAAATGAAGGGTATGATCAATATGATCGACAATCTCAACAGAATACTCGACAGAGTAGCTCTGTACTTAGCATAAACGGAGGTACATA
Source organism: Acutalibacteraceae bacterium (assembly GCA_045650985.1). GTDB lineage: Bacteria > Bacillota > Clostridia > Oscillospirales > Acutalibacteraceae > UBA8612. The sequence goes on from JAZRRT010000048.1 coordinate 929, forward strand.
AGAAATGAGTTTTCCTATTTATGACCATACAAAAAGCCGTGAGCTCTTCGATAGAGCAACAAAGGTAATTCCCTCCGGTGTTTACGGTCACCTCGGCCCGGCAGAAGGTAACTTCATCCCCGTATGCGATTGGCCGCTCTTCGGTGAGAAGGCAAAGGGCACATATTTCTGGGATGTCGACGGTAACAAATACATCGACTATATGTGCGCATACGGCCCCAATGTGCTCGGCTACAACGATAAGGACGTTGACGCTGCAGCTATGGCACAGGCTAAGCTCGGTAACTGTATGACATCACCCGGTAAGGTTATGCTCGAGTTTGCAGAGCTTATGGTTGACACTGTTAACTGTGCTGACTGGGCATTCTTTGCAAAGAACGGTAACGACGTTACCACCTGCGCAATCATGACTGCACGTGCAGCTACACACCGCAAGAAGATTATCTTCGTAAACGGTTTCTATCACGGTGTTTCTCCCTGGACACAGAAGGTTGACTATCCCGGCGTTATCCCCGAGGACGTTGCAAACAACCTTTACGTTGATTGGAACGATTTCGAGGCACTCGAAAAACTTGTTGAAGAGAATGACGGCGAAGTCGCAGCATTCATCTCCACACCCTATATGCACGGTAACTACCGCGACAACGAAACACCTGCTGACGGCTACTGGCAGAAGGTACGCGAGCTTTGCACACGCAAGGGTATCGTACTTATCGTCGACGACGTCCGCTGCGGTTTCAGACTTGACGTTGCAGGTTCCGACCACTACTACGGCTTCGAGGCTGACCTTATCTGCTTCTGTAAGGCTCTTGCAAACGGCTGGAACGTTTCCTGCCTTTGCGGTAAGGAATCACTCAAGAGCGCTGTCAGCTCACTGAGCTATACAGGCAGCTACTGGATGAGTGCTGTTCCCTTCGCAGCAGGTATCGCTTGTGTCAAGAAGATGAGAGAAATGAACGCTCCTGCTCTCTTCCTTGAGAAGGGTCTCATGCTTACAAACGGTCTTAAGGATGCAGCTGCAAACAACGGCTTCAACCTTGTCGTTTCCGGTGAGCCTTCACTCTTCTATCTCCGTATAGCAAACGATGACTCAATGATGCTTCATCAGGAGTGGGTTGCTGAATGCGTCAAGAGAGGTATCTTCTTCTCAAGCCATCACAACCACTTCATCAACGCTGCTCTTTCCGATAAGGATATCAAGCTTACTCTTGAAATTGCTGTCGAGGCATTCAAGGTAGTTGCAGCAAAGCATCCCGAAATATTCTGAGGATACAAAACAATAAATATACAGGAGGAAAAACGAAATGCCATTAACCAAACAAGAGTGGCTTGCACTCGAAAAAAAGGCTAACGATCTTCGTAAGCTCTGCCTCGATACAACATACTGGGCAGGCAGCGCTCACATCGGCGGCGGTATGAGCGTCATGGATATTATGACTGTTCTCTACCACAAGTATATGCACCTTGATAAGGACAACCCCAACTGGGAAGACAGAGACCGTTTCATCCTCAGTAAGGGTCACGCAGGTGTTGCCTATGCTGCTGTTCTTTGTGACTACGGTTACAACGATCCCGAACAGCTCAAGACATTCAACCTTTCCAACTCCAAGATGGGCA
>JAZRRT010000049.1:0-2253 GCA_045650985.1 Acutalibacteraceae bacterium
GCTCGCTCTGTTTAAAGTTGACGGTTCTCTTACAAAAAAGCTGTTCCTTGTCGCGGTCGGTTTGTTGATGCAGATCGGTTTGTTTATTCCTGCAATCAAAAAGTTTGCATCAAAGCATATCAAGCCCATAACCGCACAGCCGAATAATAAGCTGTTTACGGCAGGGTCGTGCTTCTTAACGGTTTTAAGCGGCGGATTGGTTTCTTCGGCTCTTATAGCGGATTCACCGCAGGAGTTTGTTGATATAACATATTTTTATCACCCTCTGTGGTATGTAGTAAGCACGTTTTGTTTTGCCGCAGGAACCTTCCTTGTTTGGTTCAGGGTTTTCTATTGGCTGTCCAATCCGACATTTAAGGTGATTTTCACTAAAGCGGTATGGGTGCTGTCGGGAGTAATGCTTGTCAACTATATGTTCTTCGGAAGAGATCTCGGCAATATTTCTGCCGATCTCAGGTACGACGGCGGTCATCTGGTGGTTAGCGGCAAATCCCAGATTATTAATATTGCAGTTGTGTGTATCCTTGCTGTGGTGTTGTTCCTTATTGTGAGCAAGTGGAAGAAGCAGTTAACCGGCATATTGTTGGTTGCAACACTTGCTGTCAGTGTGATGACCGGAGTGAATGTGTACACCATAAAAAAATCTGTTGATACTGTTACTGTTGATGACAGCAAAGAACTTCCGGAACTCAATCTGGATAAAAACGGAAAAAACGTTGTTGTTATAATGCTGGACCGTGCCGTCGGCACGTATATTCCTTACATATTCAATGAAAAGCCGGAATTAAAGGAACAATTTGACGGATTTACTTATTACTCAAACACGGTCTCATTCGGCAGTACAACCAATTTTGCCGTTCCGTCTATGCTTGGCGGATATGAATACACTCCGGTTGAAATGAATAAACGAGATACCGAGCCGATGGTGGACAAGCATAACGAAGCCTTGAAGGTAATGCCTGTTCTGTTTTCGCAAAATAACTTTGACGTAACCGTCTGTGATCCCACTTATGCTAATTACAGTTGGATTCCCGATTTGTCAATCTTTGATGATTATTCGGAAATTAAGGCTTACGTTACAAAAGATAAGTTTGAACCTGTTGAAATGAAAGAGCAGAGCATTAACGTGAACAGAAGGAATTTCTTCTGTTACAGTGTAATGAAATGTCTGCCCCTTTCTGTGCAGGGATTCATTTATTCAACCGGTACGTATCGCAGAACACAGCTTTCGAGCGAAGAGTATTTTTTCGGTCAGGCACCTCAAGGTACCTCCGTTGCGACGGGTTGCAGTAAGCAGTTTTTGAAAAACTATACGGTCATAAACAATATGTCGGCTATGACCCAAATAACACAAACAGGCAAAAATAATTATTTCTTTTTGTCCAGCAATATGACACATGAGCCCACACTTCTGCAAACTCCCGGATATGTTCCCGCGAATGAAGTGGATAACACAGAATATGATGCTGAGCATGCGGACAGATTTACGCTTGACGGTCAAACGATAGACGTCAGCTCGGATTATCAGATGACGCATTATCACGTCAATATGTCTGCTCTTGTTCAGATTGGAAACTGGTTGGATTATCTTAAAGAAAACGGTGTCTACGATAACACAAGAATTATAATTACTGCCGATCACGGTTATGCGCTTGGCTCATCCGATGATTACAGCTTTAAAAACCTCGGTTATTCTGATCTGAACTCGGAATCTTTTTATCCGCTGTTGCTTGTAAAAGATTTTGATGCCAAAGGCTTTACCATATCGGACGAATTTATGACCAATGCTGACGTTCCGACGCTTGCAACACAGGGTGTTATAAGCAACCCCGTTAATCCGTTTACCGGAAACCCGATTAACAGTAATGAAAAATATGCACATGATCAGATGCTTGTCATATCAACAGATTGGAAAGTTGAAAAGCACACGGGAAACACCTTCCTTCCGTCAAAGTGGGTTAGTGTTTCAAACAGTAGGCATATTCAGCAGAACTGGAATTATTACGGCGAAGAAATTGTCCTGAAAGAGCATCAGCTTCCGTGAAACGTATTTTGAAGCTGATTGAGGACTGCATTTTAAACAAAAGGAGGGAGAAAAGTGACGTTCGGTTTAATTCTCGAAACCTTGATTCTCGGCCCGCTGAAGCTGCTTTTTGAGTACATTTATCAGATTGCAAACAGCGTAGTGCACAATCCTGCATTGTCAATAATTGCAATGAGTCTGGTTGTTAACGTAGTGTCTTTCCCGTTATA
>JAZRRT010000050.1:0-16193 GCA_045650985.1 Acutalibacteraceae bacterium
AGAGGAGAGCTGAGCGAATATGCGGACTGTCAGCTTATGGCGGGAAAGCTTTCTAAAATTGCAAACGGTTTTGACTATATTGAAACACCGCCCGAAAAAATCGAAGTTGATATGACCTATACAAGAACTCACGAGCCTGATGAACTTCTCAAACACTATATTTCCGCAATTGGTAAGAGTATGCGCAAGCTTCCTCCGCCTGTTGAGGCTTTTACAAAGATTGTTGCCGCAAAAATTGTTTCGGTAGGCTCAAGAGTCAGTATAATATTGTCTCAGTTGCGTGTTGGTGAAAAACGCAATATTGAGCAGTTTTTTGAAAATTCAACGTCTCGTTCGGAAATGGTGGCAACTTTCCTCGCGATTTTGTCACTTGTAAAATCAAAGCAGATATATATTGACGGCGAGAAAACAACTGCAACAGTTGAATTGATACAGGAGGGTGAGGTACAGTGAATGCAAACGAACTGAATGCGGCTGTTGAAGCGATGTTGTTCGCTTCGGGAGAGCCGCTTGAAATAATAAGAATTGCTGAGGTTCTCGGCTGTGATGTTGATCAGGTTGAAAATATAGTTATCAATATCGCAAACAGACTGGATGAATCAGGTAGCGGTCTTTGCGTTATGAAGCTTGGCGATAAAGCTCAGATGTGTTCACGTCAGGAGTTTGCTCCGCTTATCCGTGAAATTCTTGACCTTAAGCGTAATACTCCGCTTTCAAACGCGGCATTTGAGGTGCTTGCCGTTATTGCCTACAATCAGCCTGTTACAAAATCCTTTGTAGAGCAAGTAAGAGGAGTTGACTGTTCAGGTGTTATTTCAACACTTTGTCAGCGCGGTCTTATAGAGGAAAAAGGTAGGCTTGAGCTTCCCGGCAGACCTTTGATTTACGGCACAACCTCTGATTTCCTCAGATGTTTTTGCGTTTCTGATTTAAGCGAGCTTCCTCCTCTTCCGGAAAAGAATGAGGATGAGCTTAAAAAGGCTCTGGAATCCGGAGATGCAAATTCTCAGTCAACAGGTACTGAAACTTTGGTGCTCCCCGAAGTTGATGAAAATCTTGTATCAGAAGCTGATGACGCTGTTTTTAACGAAGACTTTACATAATTTACTTATGAATTGGGGTGAATGGTTTGGTTGCTTTAGGGATAATTCTCGGTATTATTGCTGTAATTATCATACTGTTTTCAATCAAATTTACGGTTACGCTCTCTTATAATGAAACCTTTAAAGCAGATTTTAAATGGTTTTTTGTAAAACGCAGTATTTTTCCAAAGGAGGAGAAACCTGAGGAAGAAGGCAAGAAAAAGAAGAAGAAAAAAAAGAAAGGCGAAGAAGAGCCTTCCGAGGAAGAGTCCGAGGAAAAGAAAAAGGGAGACAATATGTTTGTCTCTTTCTACAAGAATCAAGGCTTCTCGGGTGTTATTAAACTTATTGATGATACTGTTTCTGCTCTTGGCGGTTTCTTCGGTTCAGTTTTCAAGCATCTTGTTTTTAAGCAGTTGAAGCTCTATATCACCGTTGGTGCGGGCGATTCTGCTGAAACCGCTATACTTTACGGAAAGACTTGTGCTTATGTTTTTCCCGCAATGGGTCTTATTACGTCTAAATGTAAGGTTAAGGAGTATTGCTGTGATATTCAGCCTAATTTTATGGAAGCTGATAAATCAGCGGTGTTCTACACAGTTATAACCTCACGTCCTATTTTTATCACAAACGCACTTATAGTGCTTGCAGTAAGACTGTTATTTAAAGTAGTTATAAAACTGCTTAATAATAAAGAAACGGAGACGGAAAAGAAAGAAATTCCTGCACAGCAAAAGAAACTTTCAAAACGCTCCGAAACAAAAAACGAAAACAATCTCAAGGAGGAAAATAAATCATGAAAGATCAGTCAGCATCAGGCATCCTTGGTACAGCAATTGATAAGATTCGCGACCTTGTTGATGTCAGCACAATCGTTGGTGAACCCGTATTCTCTGCAGAGGGTATCACAATCATTCCCGTTTCAAAGGTTACATACGGCTTTGCTTCGGGCGGTTCAGATTTCCCCTCAAAGTCCAACGTCGAGCTTTTCGGCGGTGGCGGCGGTGCAGGTATCACCATCACACCCGTTGCATTTGTTGTTATCAATAACGGCAATGTAACAATTAAGTCTGTTCCTTCAGGCGATAATCCTGCTGAGAAGATTATCAGCATTGTTCCCGAAGTTGTTGACACCGTAACAGGTCTCATCAACAAGAACAAGGATTCTAAGGACGAGGGTGCTATCACAGAGTAATTCTCTGTAATCATTGTTTTACCGCCGCATATATTTTAACAGTATATATGTCGGCGGTGATATGATGAGAAAACGGTTATGCTTTGTGTTGGCTTTGTTATTTCTCTTTCCCTTGCATTGTAATGCTGCGCAAATTCCTGAAATATCCGCAAAAAGCGCTGTGCTTATGGTTGCTGATACAGGGGAGGTTGTGTTTGAAAAGAATGCACACGAAAAGCGTTCAATGGCAAGCACTACTAAGATTATGACAGCATTGTTGACACTTGAATGTGCTTCTCCGCAAAGCATTGTTATCGCTACTGCGGAAATGGTTAACATTGAGGGCACATCGATGGGTCTGCATGCAGGTGATAAGGTCAGTTATAATGACCTTGTTTACGGTATGCTGCTCGCATCGGGAAATGATGCCGCTAATACAGCCGCTTTTTCAATTGACGGCAGTATAGAAGCCTTTGCATCACGAATGAATAAAAAAGCTGCACAGTTAGGTATGAAAAATACCGTTTTTGTTACTCCGTCAGGTCTCGATGATGAAAATCATTATTCCACAGCTTATGATATGGCATTGCTCGGTTGCTATGCTCTCAAAAACCCTGAGTTTATTGAGGTTTGCAGTTCGGACAGTGCTAAGCTTTGCTATGGAAAAGAGCCATATTCACGCTATTTAAACAATCATAATAAGCTCCTGAAAAGCTTTGACGGAGCAATCGGTATCAAGACAGGGTTTACGAAAAAAAGTGGCCGCTGTCTTGTTTCTGCTGCTGAGCGAAACGGTGTAACGCTTGTTTGCGTTACCTTAAATGCTCCTGATGATTGGAACGACCATAAAAAACTGCTGACATACGGGTTTGAACAGGTTACAGTCAAAAATATAGAATGCAAATTACCTGAACTTTCAGTTGTTGACGGTAATAACCTTAAAGTCAAACTTGGTTTGGCTCAGGAAATTAAAATTCCTGTTTTGTCGGATTCCGATGTTGTATCTGTCAGGTTCAAAATCAAACCCTTTGAGTTAGCTCCGATAAAAAAAGGTCAGATTCTCGGTGAGGCACATGTTTTGCTTAACGGTAAAACAGTTAAAGCTATTCCGATTATGGCTGAAGAATCTGTTTATCAGATTACTGAAGCCGTAGAAGATGATTCATCTTTTTTTGATTCAGTTAAGCGGTTTTTCAGCGAATTTTCGCATAAATTAAAAGAAATCTTTAAAGAAAGGCAGACGGTATTTTGAATACCGTCAGTGTTAAATATGCCCAACAATCTTGTCAGACTGCAAAAATTTATGGCAGATAACGGTATTGCTTCGCGCAGAAAATGCGAGGAAATGATTGAGCAAGGATTAGTTAAAGTTAATGGTGTTACTGCTCATATCGGAGATAAAGTTAATCCTAAAAAAGACAAAGTAAGTGTCAAAGGACGCAAAGTTGCCGTGCGTGACAATCTGAAATACATCCTTTTGCATAAGCCGAGAGGCTATATTACTACAATGCAGGATGAACAGGGAAGAAAATGTGTTGCCGAACTCGTTCAGGATATCGGTGTACGTGTTTATCCTGTTGGCCGTCTTGACCGCGAGTCCGAAGGTATGCTTCTTATGACAAACGACGGCGCTTTTTCAAATGCTATGACTCATCCTACTCGTCACGTGCCTAAAACTTACCGAGTTACAATAAGACCCAACATAACAGATGAGCAGATTGCCGCTTTTCAGGATGGCATTGAGATAGACGGTAGAATGACTGCTCCGGCAAGCATCCGCGTTATTGACAAGTCTGAAGGCAGGGTTGTTGTTGAGGTAATACTTTACGAAGGAAGAAACCGTCAGATAAGACGTATGTTTGAGGAGCTCGGCATTGATGTTGCAAGACTTAAGCGAACAGCTGTCGGTTCAATAAAGCTTGGTATGCTTCCTCAGGGCAAGTGGCGTGAGCTCACCGAAGAAGAGGTACGCAAGCTTATGCTTGCTGCAGAAAAGGGTGGTAAGCGCGATGATTGAGTTCAAACCTGATATTAATGACAATATAATTATTTACCGTTCATTTGAGGAGGGGAAGCAAACCGGCCGAGTTACGCTTACGCTGGATTCTTCAACTCACTGTACGCTTCGTCTTATTGAAGCTGATAATGATGAAACGGCAGAGGGACTTATCCGCAGTGCGCTTACGGCTGCTGCGAACCGCAACAGCTTTGCGTGCAATTACATTACTGCTGAATTTTCTTCCGTTGCTCGTGCTCTCGGTTTTTCTGACAGAGAAAATGTTCTCTACGGTGAAATTCCGTTTTTGCTCTCGGGTTGCTGCGGCTGTAAACACAATAAAATGTCATAAAATGTCATTTTGTTGACCTGCGAATATGAATTTTGTTATTATTGGCGAACAGCCATATATAATTGTTAATATATTAAGGAGTTAAAAGCAAATGATTAAAAGCATGACAGGCTTTGGCAGAGCTCAGAACGAGATTAACGGTATGAGCATTTCTGTTGAGCTTAAGAGTGTTAACCATAAAGGCTTTGAGTTCAGCTGTAAAACACCGCGAACTTACGGTTTTCTTGATGATAAACTGAAATCACTTTTCCAGAGTGTCATTTTCAGAGGTAAGGTAGAGTGCTACGTTATGATAAGCGCTCTCGATACTGATGACTGTGTTGTTGAGGTAAATCATTCTCTTGCAGGCGGTTATTATAAGGCTCTTAAAGAGCTTGCTGAGAGATACGGCCTTCGTGATGATATTTCCGTTTCATCGCTTGCACGTTGCAGCAACGAAATTTTTGTTGTGCGCAAGGCAGCCGCTGATGAAGAGGCTGTTTGGGAAGCTGTAAAAAGTGTTGCTCTTGAAGCAGCTGCTTCATTTATCAGTATGCGTGAGGTAGAAGGTGAAAAGCTTAAGGCAGACGTTATTTCACGCAGTAAAACGATAATTTCCGATGTTGAGTTTATTGAAGAACGTTCACCGCAGACAGTAAAAGAATATAACGATAAGCTTCTCGAGCGTATCAAGACTCTCATTGGTGATATTAATGTTGATGAACAGCGTTTGCTGACTGAGGCGGCAATTTTTGCCGACAAGGTTGCTGTTGCTGAAGAAACAGTCAGACTTCGCAGTCATATCGATCAGCTTCATTCTTTGCTTGAATCCAGCGATCCGATAGGCAGAAAACTTGATTTCCTTGCCCAGGAAATGAACAGAGAAGCAAACACAATCGGTTCAAAAGCACAGGACGTTGATATAACGAAGCGAGTTCTCAACATTAAAGCGGAAGTTGAAAAAATCAGAGAACAAATCCAGAATATTGAATAAACGGAGTAATATAAATGAAACTGATTAATATCGGCTTTGGCAATCTCGTTAACGCCAACCGACTTGTCGCGATTGTAAGTCCTGAATCAGCGCCCATTAAGCGTATTATTCAAGACAGTAAAGAGCGCGGTATGCTTATCGACGCAACACACGGCAGACGAACAAGAGCGGTTATTATTACTGACAGCGACCATGTAATACTTACTTATCTTCAGTCTGAAACAGTCGCAAATAAGCTTAATGATTTTGACGATGAAATTGATACAGAGGATAATGACGACGATGAATAATAAAGGCAAACTTGTTGTTGTTTCCGCTCCTTCCGGGTGCGGAAAGGGTACCATACTTAAAGGTCTTTTTGAGCGAGATAAAGAAGATAAATCTTTTGTACTGTCAATTTCAATGACCACCAGAGCGCCGAGAGCAACCGAGCAGGACGGCGTGGATTATTTCTTTGTCAACCGCGAACATTTTGAAAAGCTGATTGTCGAAGATCAGTTTATTGAATTTGCTCAGTTTAACGGCAACTATTACGGTACACCGAAAGCATTTATCGAAAAGTGTATAGATGAAGGAAAAACTGTTTTCCTTGAAATTGAAGTTCAAGGAGCTGAAAAGGTAAGGGAAAAGTTTCCCGACAGTGTAAGTATTTTCATACTTCCGCCTTCACTCGAGGAGCTTGAAAGACGTCTGCGCGGCAGACAGTCGGATGCCCCCGAAGTTATCGAGAATCGTCTTAAAATTGCGCCGCTTGAAATTGCACGTCAGAATGAGTTTGATTACCGAGTAGTCAATGACGATGCAAACCGCGCAATTGATGAGATATATAACATTATCAAAAACCTTTAAAGGAGAATCATAAAATGTCAGAAGCAAAGAAAAACGAAATGAAATTCAATCCCGACCTCAGCGGTGTTCTCAAGAATCACACAAGCCGTTATTCACTTGTTATTGCAACAGCGAAGCGTGCACGTGTAATTTCAGATAAGGCTATTGAAGACGGTGAATCAATCATCGAAAAGCCCGTAAGCCTTGCTCTTAACGAGCTTATTAACGGCGATTACGTATTGGTTGAGCCCGAAGAAATCAGAAATATCTGATTTTATGTCAAAAGCAATTACTGTTGGTGTTGCGCTTGAAAATACGGCGTATCATTTCGATAAGCTTTACGATTACTCTGTTCCTGCCGATATGGCAGACGGGGTTTCGCTCGGCGTACGTGTTATCGTCCCGTTTGGTACGTCCAATGCACGTCGTCAAGGTGTAATACTCAGAATTAATGACGAGCAGCCTACCAAAAAACTTAAAAACATAGCAGAGATAAAAGATAAGCATCCGTTGTTGGAAAATGATTTGGTTAAGCTCATTTTTTGGCTCAAGGACAGAACTTTCTGCACATATTTTGATGCTTTTCGCTGCATTCTTCCTACCGGATTTAATTTAAAGCTCAATTATTTTTACGGTGCATCACCTGAAGCGGATGATTCGCTGATAAACAGCCTTCCGCCTGATGAAGCTGAAATTTATCTCTCGCTTATCAAGACCTGTAAGTTTGTTGAAAAGTCTAAGCTTCTCAGCGCTTTCGGCTTTAAATCAGACAGCACAATTCTTGAAAAAATGTATAAAAAGGGTGTTCTCGTTAGGAATGTTGATGCGCAGCGCAATATGTCGGACAAGACCGAAAAAATGGTTCGTCTTGTATTTGACACAGCTGATTATGAACGTATTGAACAGACGCTTACGGCTAAACAAAAGCTTGTTTGCGAGCTGTTGCTTTCTACCGGCGGCGCAAGTCTGAAGGAGATTTGCTATTTTACCGGTGTCACGGCCGCAGTAATCAAAACACTTGAAAAAAAGAATATAGTAGAACTGTTTGATAATGAAATTTATCGCAGTCCTGTTATCAATAAAAGCACAGCTGCCGCTGCTGAAATTGTACTTACGGACGAACAACAAAGAGCATTTGATTCTCTTGTTAAACAATATGAATCGAAAGAAAAAACGGTGTCTTTGCTTTACGGTATTACAGGAAGCGGTAAAACGCAGGTTTATATATCACTTATAAATAAAATGCTTGCACTGGGCAAGGGCGTTGTAATGATGGTCCCTGAAATATCTCTTACGCCGCAGATTATAGACCGTTTTTATTCATATTTCGGCTCCGATGTTGCCGTTTTTCATTCGGCACTTTCTCTTGGTGAAAGGATGGATGAATGGAAACGCGTAAAACGAGGCGAGGCGCGTGTTGTTATCGGCACACGCTCTGCTGTTTTTGCACCGGTGAATAATCTTGGTCTGATAATTATTGACGAAGAGCAGGAGCATACTTATAAGTCTGAACAGTCGCCTCGCTACAACGCCAAGGAAGTTGCACGATTCAGATGTGAAGAAAATAACGCTTTGCTCGTGCTTGGTTCCGCTACCCCCAGCGTGGAGACTTTTGCGCGCGCTCAAAACGGTATATATACACTCAATAAGCTTACACACCGTTATGCAGGTGCAAAGCTGCCCGAAGTAATTACCGTTGATTTAGCAACACATTTTGGCGCTGACAGCAGCAGTGCAATCAGTGATACTCTCGCTCAAAAGCTTTCTTCAACGGTTGAGCAGGGAAATCAGGCAATCCTTTTGCTAAACCGCAGAGGATATAATACTTTTGCTTCGTGCGCATCCTGCAAAAGTGTTGTAACTTGTCCTAACTGCAGCATTTCATTGACATATCATCATGCAAACGGTAGGCTTATGTGTCACTATTGCGGTTATTCTCAGCCCATTACTCAGGTTTGTCCCGAGTGCGGTAAGAAGGATATAAGATATGCCGGTTTCGGTACACAGATGGTTGAAGATGAGCTTACGCGTATTTTGCCTCAAGCACGTATATTGCGTATGGATCAGGATACTACCATGCGCAAAAACTCGCACGAAAAGGCACTTAAAGCTTTTGCTGAGCATGAGTACGACATACTTCTGGGTACTCAGATGGTTGCAAAGGGTATCGATTTTGAAAACGTGACGCTTGTCGGTGTAATTTCTGTTGATCAACAGCTGTATAATGACGATTTTCGTTCGCTTGAAAGGACTTTTTCTCTTCTTACTCAGGTGGTCGGCAGGGCAGGCAGAGGTGCGCGCAGCGGAAGTGCAGTTATTCAGACTCTTACTCCCGAAAACGAAATAATCCGCCTTGCTGAAAAACAGGATTACGGTGCGTTTTATGAAACGGAGATTCAGATGCGAAAGCTTATGACTTATCCGCCCTTCTGTGACCTTTGTGTTATCGGCTTTTCCGGTTTTGATGAAAATAAAACGCGCGTTGCCTCAAAAATGTTTTTCAACAACTTAAAAAAATTGTCGTCCGAAAAGTTCCCCAACCTTAAACTCATAGTTTTGGGTCCGTTACAACCGCGTGTATCGAAGATAAGCGGAAAATTCCGATACCGTATGATAATTAAATGTAAAAATAACGCAACTTTCCGCAGTTTTATTTCTGAACTTCTTTCAGAGTTCGGAAAAGATTCAAAATTTAACGATGTAAATATTTTTGCGGATATTAATCCGGAGAGCATATTATAATCAAATGAGGCTTTAAAATGGCAATTAGAAACATTATCACAAAAGAAAATCCGCTTCTCAGAAAGAAGAGCAGACCTGTCGAAGTGTTTGATGACCGTCTTGCTACACTTATCGACGATATGATTGATACAATGTATAAAGCAGAAGGTGTAGGTCTTGCTGCCGTTCAGGTCGGTATTCTCCGACGTGTTGTGGTTATCGATTGCGGTGACGGTTTGCTTGAACTTGTAAATCCTGAAATTATTGAGCGTGAAGGCGTTCAGGAAGAGGTAGAAGGCTGTCTTTCTTTGCCGGGTGAAAGCGGAGTAACACTTCGCCCGATGAGTGTCAAAGTAAAAGCTCAGAACAGAGAGGGTAAATGGTTCTTTTACTCCGGTTCAGGTCTCAAAGCCCGTGCTTTTTGTCATGAGATAGATCACCTTGACGGTAACCTGTATATTGACAGACTTTCTCCGAACAATATTTCTTAAACAAATCAGGAGGGAATCTGATGAGAATAGTTTTTATGGGCACACCTGATTTTGCAGTTGATTGCCTTGATATACTTGTAGAAAACGGTCATGAGGTCGTCGGTGTTTTTTCTCAGCCTGACAAACCTCAGGGCAGAAAACAGATTATGACTCCGCCCGATGTTAAGGTTCGTGCGCTTGAATTAGGACTTGACGTATATCAGCCTGATTCATTCAAGGACGGTAAAGCCGCAGAAATTCTCGAGAAGCTTGCACCTGAGTTGATAGTTGTTGTTGCTTACGGCAAACTTATTCCTCAAAGAGTGCTCGATATTCCGAAATACGGCTGTGTAAACGTTCACGCATCACTTCTGCCAAAACTCAGAGGTGCCGCACCTATCCAGTGGTCTGTCATAAATGGTGAAAAAGAGACCGGCGTTACTACCATGCAGCTTGATGCCGGTCTTGACACAGGAGATATACTTCTTGTTAAAAAGACAGAAATTGAGCCTGACGAAACAGCAGGAGAGCTTTTTGACAGACTTAAAGTTCTCGGAGCACAGCTGCTTATTGAGACTATAAATGAAATGTTATCAGGTAACCTTAATCCTGTAAAGCAGGATGATTCGCAGTCTACTTACGCATCTATGCTCAGCAAAAACATTTCCGCTGTTGATTGGTCTAAGTCAGCTCAGCAGGTTCACAACCATATACGAGGTCTCGAACCCTGGCCCGTTGCATCAACCGTTATAAACGAAAAGACAGTTAAGCTTTACGGCTCTCGTCTTGGCGGTTATGCAGGCGGTGTTGCCGGCGAAATTATAAGATGCGATAAAGAGTTTGAAGTTTGTTGCGGTGACGGAAATACTGTGATTATTACTTCGCTTCAGGCTCAGGGAAAAAATAAACTCTTTGCCTCAGATTTCCTTCGCGGATTCAGAGTAGAAAAGGGAACAATAATTTAAAAGCATTAGTTTACCGTTAAAGGAGATTGTTATGCCTTATTTGGGTATGTATTTTATGGATTATTATTACGTCGTGCTCGTAATACCAATGTTAATACTGTCTGTTGTTGCTCAAATTATGGTTAAGTCTACCTATGCAAAACAGTCAAAGATTTTGTCAACACGCGGTATTACCGGTGCGCAGGCAGCTGCCCGTGTCCTTTATCATTACGGCATTACCGATGTGAGGATTGAATATACACCGTCACGCGGTCTTTCAGATCATTATGATCCTCGTTCCAAAACCATTCGTCTTTCTGACGGAGTTTATAACAGTAACAGCGTTGCCGCTATCGGAATTGCTTGTCACGAGGCTGGACATGCTGCACAGCATGCTCAGAATTATGTACCTATAAAAATCCGTAATAAAATTCTGCCCGTTTGTAATATAGGTTCATCTCTCGGAATTCCGTTGGCTTTAATCGGTTATTGGATGAGTATGGAGTGGCTTGTTGCATTCGGATTACTGCTCTATTCCTTTATAGCTCTCTTCCAGCTTGTTACATTACCTGTTGAGCTTAACGCAAGTAAGCGTGCCGTTAAGGTAATTGAAGAGACAAATATGCTTCAGCCTGATGAAATCGGCGGAGCAAAAAAGGTACTGACTGCAGCCGCTATGACTTATATCACGGCTTTGTTGGTTTCAATCGCAAATCTGCTCAGGCTCGTATTTCGTTTTAATCGGAGAAAATAATGAAAAACGCACGTCAGACCGCTTACGAAATTTTATCAAAAATAAGAAGAGATTCTTCATATTCGAACCTGACTGTTGACAGCGTGCTTACTGATTCAGCGTTAAGTAATGCAGATGCGTCGTTTGTAAGTGCTTTAGTTTATGGTGTACTTGAAAGGTCGCATACGCTCGATTATCAGCTTTCTTTAAATCTTAAGCAGCCGTTGAAAAAGCTTAAACCTCAGGTGTATACCGCACTGCAGATGGGAGCATACCAGCTTTTGTTTATGGATAAGGTTCCTTCTTGTGCTGCTGTTAATGAGAGTGTCAAACTTGTAAAGGCTAACGGATGTGCCTTTGCAGGCGGCCTTGTTAATGCTGTTTTGCGCAATATATCACAAAACGGTCTGCTTCTTCCCGATAAGTCGGATATGGCATTGTATTATTCCGTTGCATATTCTTTCCCGATTGAGCTTGTTAAGTTCTGGATAAAGAGCTACGGTGAAGAAAATGCCGTAGGAATTATGAGTTCTTGTGTCGGCAGACCGCCGCTTACAGTGCGCGTCAACACATTAAAAACAAATCTTGATGCGTTGTATGACGAGTTTTGCGCCAATGGCATTGAAGTTCACAATGGTCTTATTTCTGATTCTTTGAATCTCGGAAAATGCGGCAGTATTGAAAAGCTTCAACCTTTCGTTGATGGTCTTTTTCACGTTCAGGATACAGCATCGCAGATTTGTGTTGCCGCTTTGGCTCCGGAGCCTGATGAAACGGTTATCGATTTGTGTGCTGCTCCCGGCGGCAAAAGCTTTACAATGGCACAAAAAATGAAAAATACAGGCAAAATAATTGCCTGCGACATACATAATCACCGTCTTGATCTTATCCGTAACGGTGCGACACGTCTGGGCATTTCAAATATTACGTGTGTTTGCAACGATGCTACTGAATATTCATCTGAAATTCCTCTTGCTGACAGGGTTTTGTGTGATGTTCCTTGTTCGGGTCTCGGCATTATCCGAAGAAAGCCTGAAATAAGAAATAAAGATCTTGCAGAGCTTAAAACACTTCCGCCTATTCAGCAAAAAATACTGGAAAACGCTTCACGCTACGTTAAATCAGGCGGCAGACTTGTTTATTCTACTTGCGCGCTCAATCCTAAAGAAAATGAAAACGTTTGCAAGTTATTCCTTGCTTCACATCCGGAGTTCAAGGTAATAACACTTGACGTTTTTTCTGAAGGTACGTTTGTGCGTGATGGTTTTGTTACTTTGATGCCGCATATAAACGGCACAGATGGTTTCTTTATTGCAGTTTTTGAGAAGGAGTGAAAGCTTTATGACGGATATTAAATCAATGTATTTTGACGAGCTTTCAGCTTCTCTTAATATATCGGGACTCCCTTCGTTCAGAGCTAAACAGGTCTGGCAATGGCTTCAGCAGAAGGGTGTCGGCTCTTTTGATGAAATGACAAATCTTTCAAAAGATTTGCGCGAAAAACTTAAGCAGGAATATATCATCAAGTTTTGTGAAGTAGAGAAGAAATCTGTATCTTCGCTTGACGGTACCGTAAAGTATCTGTTCAGACTTTTCGACGGAGAGTTTGTTGAGAGTGTACTTATGAAGTACAAATACGGTTATTCCCTTTGTGTTTCAACTCAGGTAGGTTGCCGTATGAATTGTGCTTTTTGTGCAACGGGTGTCGGCGGATTTATCAGAAATCTCTCCGCTTCCGAAATTCTCAGTCAGATTCATGCTGCTCAGAACGATATGAACATAAAGGTTTCTCATATTGTTCTTATGGGTATGGGCGAGCCGATGGATAATTATGATAACGTTATACGTTTTCTCAAACTTGTCAATGATGATAACGGACTCAATATCGGTATGCGAAATATTTCGCTTTCTACCTGCGGCATTATTCCCGGCATAAAAAAGCTTGAAAAAGAGAATTTGCAGTTGACTCTGTCGGTTTCTCTTCACGCTCCGAATGACCAGGTGCGCACAAGGCTAATGCCTGTAAATAAAAAATATGGTGTTGATGAGCTGTTAAATGCCTGCAAAGCTTATGCCGATTCAACTTCAAGGCGTATTTCTTATGAGTACGCGATGTTCGGCGGTGTTAACGACAGCGATGAATGTGCCTATGAATTAGCATCAAAACTCAAAGGTACGCTCGCACATATAAATCTGATTCCGGCTAATGATGTTACCGAAAGCGGTCTTCACTCAAGCTCTCCCGAACGAATCAGACGTTTTTGTGAAATACTTGAAAAATCAGGCAGAAATGTAACTGTCAGGCGCAGTCTCGGCGGTGATATTGATGCCTCTTGCGGTCAGTTACGAAGCAAGCATATCAAGGCTTGATTATATACAGCAATACTCAAGAAAGGAGATGCGGTTTTTTCCGCAATCTGCAATTTATGAGAATTTCAGCTAAAACAGACATAGGAATGGTGCGAACGAGCAACCAGGATTCTTACTCAGCCGGTGAATTGTCGGGTGGTGTTGCCTGGGCTGTTGTTTGCGACGGTATGGGCGGTGCTGCCGGAGGTAACGTTGCAAGTGCAACCTCTGTCAGGATTATTTCTCATACAATAAGTGAATGTTATCGTGAGGGTATGAAGCCTTCTTCAGTCTACAATATGCTTGAATCAGGCATTTCCGGTGCGAATGCCACACTGTATGATATGGCAAAAAAGGATGAGTCACTTGCCGGAATGGGCACTACTTGCGTTGCGGCAATTGTTGCACACTCAAAAGTATATGTTGCTCAC
The DNA here is from genome assembly GCA_045650985.1 of Acutalibacteraceae bacterium. GTDB lineage: Bacteria > Bacillota > Clostridia > Oscillospirales > Acutalibacteraceae > UBA8612. The sequence continues at coordinate 14,054 of JAZRRT010000050.1, forward strand.
GTTGGTGACAGCCGTGCTTATCGCATATCTGAAAAGGGCGAAATAGTACAGCTTACACGCGACCATTCGATGGTGCAGGACCTTGTAGAAAACGGCAGAATTACACCTGACGAAGCTAAGACTTTTCCCGGGAAAAACATAATAACCCGCGCAATCGGTGTTGATCCGAGGGTTGCTGTTGATTTTGTTGAGGATGAGTTTGAAGAAGGAGATACACTTCTTATATGTACGGACGGTCTTACTAATTTTGTCAGTGATGAAGAAATTCTTCATTCAATAAAGGAAACCGGTTGTTTTGAATATGCAGAGAAGTTAGTTGATCTTGCTAACAAGCACGGCGGCGGAGATAATATTACCGTTGTTTCAATTACATCGTAAGGAGGTTTGAGTGATGGAAAATTATGTAAATAAACGTATAGATAACAGATATGAAGTTCTTGAGATTATCGGCGTAGGCGGAATGGCTGTTGTATACAAAGCTTATGACCGTATTGATGACAGAATCGTTGCTATAAAAATTCTCAAAGAAGAATACCTTGCAAATGAAGAGTTCCGTCGCAGATTCAAGAATGAATCAAAGTATATTGCTGTTCTTTCTCACCCGAATATTGTCAAAGTTTTTGATATGAGCTTCGGTGACAGGCTGCAGTACATTGTTATGGAGTTTATCGAAGGCATCACATTGAAGGAATATATTGAACAGCAAAAGGTAATCCAGCCTAAAGAAGCTGTTCATTTTGTCACTCAGATACTTCGTGCACTTCAACATGCGCACGATAAAGGTATTGTTCACCGTGATGTCAAGCCTCAGAATATTATGCTGCTTCAGAACGGCAGTATCAAGGTTACTGATTTTGGTATTGCCAGCTTCAGCCGCAGTGAAACGGCTACTATTGCTGAAAACGGAGCAATAGGTTCTGTTCACTATATCAGCCCTGAGCAGGCGAGAGGTGACTATACCGACGCAAAAGCCGATATTTATTCTCTTGGCGTGCTTATGTATGAAATGCTTACAGGTTGTCTTCCCTTTACATCGGAGAATCCTATTTCTGTTGTAATGATGCATATGAATGACGAGCCTGCTAATATGCACGATATTAACAGCAATATTCCTCTTGGTCTTGAGCAGATAACGATGCACGCTATGCAAAAGAGTCCGAAAGCTCGTTATCAGTCAGCTGCAGAAATGTTACTCGATCTTGATGAGTTCAAACGTAATCCGTCAATTAAATTTGATTATTCTTATTTTGTCGATAACGAACCCACTAAGTATATCGACAGAACAATGAATAACATTAAGACTGACAGCAGACCGATACCTCCGGTTAACGGCAATAATGTTGTTCCCGCTCCGGGTGTTAAGCCTGCAACCGTAATCAACGATGACGAGGCTAAAAACAACAAAAAGCTTATTCCTATTCTTACCGGTATAATTTGCGGTTCTGTGGCAGTTTTCTCGTTGTTTGCAATCATTATGTTGATATTTAATTCCGGCTCGAGTGACAGAGTGCCGAATTTCTTCGGTATGAATTATGAAACTCAGATCAAGAATAATGAGAAATATAAGGATTTCAAAATTGAAGTTGAATACGAATTTAACACACAGTATGAAAACGGAATAGTTATCAAGCAAAGCCCCGAAAAGCATAAGAAGATAGGTGAGGATGAGTATATCTACCTTACTGTCAGTACAAATAAAACTGCTGTTGTCAGTGACGTGTACGGTCAATCGTATATTGTTGCCAAAAAAACTCTTGAATCCAGCGGATTTACAACTGCTTACGAAATGGTATATGATACGTCGGTAGAGGAAAATACGGTTATCCGTACCTCACCCGAACGAGGCTTAACCGCAGCAGAGGGCTCGCAGGTAATTATCTATATTTCTACGCATACGGACGAAGATGCTGTTTTTGTTCCGAAACTTACCGGTTATACCACCGAAGAGGCTACTGAGCTTATCAAATCAGTTGGACTTGTTGTTGGTGAAATTATCGATAAAGACAGCGTTGAAACTCCGGGTACCGTTGTAGAGCAAGTTCCTGCCGAAAATGAAACTGCACATCGCGGTGACAAGGTTGATATTTGTATCAGTACAGGTAATGCACCTGTTGTTTCAACAAACATTACAATACCGTTG
>JAZRRT010000051.1:0-10165 GCA_045650985.1 Acutalibacteraceae bacterium
TCGATACCTCTTGAAAGTGTAACGGAGTGCTTGCCGCACTGCGGGCAGATGCCGCCGTCCTTTATTGCGGCGACGTCAGCATATTCAACGTTGCCGAGGTCACGGTCAATGTTAAAACCTGTGTAGTGATAGTCAAGCTTATTTGCGCCGCAGGTGAGGTTTGTTGTGCCCTTGAGTGAGCCGTCGATAACAACGGTAATGCGCTCATCCATATTGTACGGTCCGATAAATCCTGCGAGGAGACCGCAACCGTCAGTGATTTCTGCGGGATGGATTTCGCAACCGACAGCGTTGCGAAGCTTTGTTTCGTTTACCTCAAGGTCACCTCTTACAAATGCAACGATATATGTGTCGTCAGCGTTTCTCTGGTAAACAACAGCCTTGCAGGATTTCTCAACAGCAGAGTTGAGGAAGGTGCATACTTCGTCAATTGTGTGCATATCGGGGGTGTGAACAAGTGTAAGCTCCTCGAGCACTGCGTCCTGCTCGTTTTCAACGATACAGGGAGCTGCCTCGATGTTTGCTCTGAAATCACACTCGCTGCAAACTGCGATGCTGTCTTCGCCTGCAGCGGTGAGAAGCATATATTCGTGTGATACGCTGCCGCCCATCATGCCCGAGTCGGACTTAACCGTTACAACCTCAGGGATGCCGCAACGTGCGAAAATGCGATTATATGCATCATAGCAACGGTCATAGTACTGCTCAAGGTCTTCCTGTGAAGTGTGGAAGGAGTAAGCGTCCTTCATTGTGAATTCGCGAACGCGGATAAGACCTGCTCTGGGTCTGCCTTCGTCACGGAATTTTGTCTGAATCTGATAAATCATGAAGGGATACTTATTGTAGCTGTTTGCATAGTCGCGTACAAGGTGAACAGCAGCCTCTTCGTGAGTCATACCGAGTACCATAGGACTCTTGTTTCTGTCTGAAAAGCGGAGAAGCTCGCTGCCGATGGATTCGTATCTGCCGCTTTCTTCCCAGAGAGAAGCAGGCATTACAACGGGGAACTGAACCTCCTGACCGTCGATTCTGTCCATCTCTTCACGGATAATCTGCTCAATCTTCTTTGTGATTCTGCGCATAGGCATATAGGATGAATAGATGCCGTTTGCAACGTTTTTGATGTAGCCGCCTCTTACTGTGAGGGCGTGGCTTTCTATAATGCAATCGGACGGCTTTTCTTTAAATCTTTCGCCGACGAGTTTATCAAGTTTCATTACTGTTACCTCCAAAGTTAATTTTAACCACCCCTTATTTTACATATATATTAATAAAAAGTCAACTTTAACAAAAAAATTACCTCTGATTTGTATCAGTGTACAAATCAGAGGTAGTATAATGACTTGAGTTTGTCTTAAAAGGCAAAGTACTTTTCTCTCTGGCGCTTCATTCTGCCCTGAATAGCCTCGAGCTGAGCTTTTGCATCCTCTTCACCTGTTACGTATTTTTTCATCAGCAGACCTTCTTCGTAGCAAAGCTCATCGTGAAGCGGGAAGAAGTTTTCGTAAAGGAAGGTGGCGTATTTTACAAGACGCAACGAACCTACAATTCGGAATTCGGTGCTTATTGTATCGACTGCAACGCTGTAACAGTCTTTTATCGAATCAATCAGGCTTTTTCTTGTGTTTTCGGGTGCGAAAACAATTGTTGAGCAGATGAATCCGTTGCGGTTGTTGATGCTGCTGTGGCTGTCCGTGCTGCCTACAATCGGCACTGTATTGCCTTTGGCGCACTGCTCGTAGTAGAGAATTGTCTGGAATCCGTTTTGCTGGAAGTAGTTTTCGCCGCCAAGCACCTCAAATGCGTCGAAAGCCTTCTTGTCAAACATTGCATTTGTAAGCGAATCCGGCACGTGGAAAACGTCCGCAATCCAGTAGGGGTGAGCAAAAATGCTCAGACCGTCTGCCTTGCGTATTTGCTCGGTAATCCAGGAGCAGCAGGCAAACGGGAATCGCTCAACACCTTCGGGAATTTCGAGCGTGTTTGCGTATTCGTCAATCAAAGCCCAGAATTCTTCCTTCGTCATTGTGTCGGGGCAGATGCCGTCAATACTGCGCTTTGCCTTGTTTTCGCCTACATCCTTAATGTGATCACTTGAGGATACAAGTGCGTTCACGCTGTATTTTCCGCCGAAGTTAACCATATGAACGTCGTTTGAATGGTGCTCGTCGCCTTTGGGCATGTGCACCTCTTCGCCGGGGATGAGGGTGTATTCAATATCAACGTCCTTGTAAGCATCGATAGCTTCAAGAGAGGGATAATAGCGGTTGTGGTCTGTAATTGCGAGGAAATCATAGCCGTGTCTGCGGTAGTTTGCGGCAACGATTGCGGGTGACTGTCTTCCGTCTGAGCGGAAGGTATGCATATGAAGGTCACCTGCAAACGGATATCTGCCTGCAAGGTCTTCGCCTACCGAGTAAACAGAAAGCTGAAAATCCTTTCTCATATCTTCGTTGAGGAAGCGGATGAAATGCTCCTGCTCACCGCAGAAGGTGTGCTTGATGCGGATGCATCCGTCTTCGTCAGGCTTTACGGTAAAAACATCAGTCACAAGTGAGTTGTCAGGATAATTACGCCTTGTTCCTGTTGTAAGGGGGCAAATCTGCATATTATATTCAGCCTTAGTGAATGCAGCGTGCTCGCCGAGAGGTTTGATGGTGATTTCAATTTCCTTGTCCTTGAGGAACACCTTGGGGAATACGTCGTAATTGTGCATAACGTCTGTCATTGTCAGCTCTCCTTTGCAAATGTGTCGGGGATTTTTTCACCGAAAATTGAATACGGAATTTCAGATTTTGATTCGTTCTTTATTTCTCCGCTTTCAGCAGTGAAAGATACTTCGTAATACTGGCTGAAATCAGGCTGGAAATACTGAATATAGTACTTGTCTGAACGCTCTGTGAAAGTGATGACCGAGCTTATTGATTCACTGCCGAACATAATGATTGAGTTTGTGATTCGTATACTTGTGGTTCTCTCGTCAAACTCAACCTTTTGTTTGAACGTTTGCAATGTGTAGATATATGCGCCGTCCTCTTCGGTAATTTCTCCCTTTTCCGGCTGCTTGCCCTCGTTTATGTAGGCGAAAATACAGTTGAGGTATTTGTCTGTAACTACCATAAGGGAAAGGTTGGGTGAAGGTGCATTCTTTTTGCCGTATTCCGTTTGGACAAATGCGTCGTATGCGGGTGAGAGTTCATTGTTATACCATGCGCCGAATTCCTGCTTTTTTGTTCCTGAACAAGCGGCAAGACAAAGTATTGTTGCCACGGCAAGTATAAGCGCGACAGATTTTTTTATGCTTTTCATTGTAACAAACCTCCGTGTGTTAATACCTTTATTTTACTATTGAGCTTACATTCCGTCAATAATAATTTGACATAAATTGCACGTGATGATATAATTTTTCACGGTTCGGAGGCATTGATATGAATGAAAAAGATACGCGTACCGCAATGCTGATAGGTGAGAGCGGTGTTGAAAAACTGAAAAAATCAGCTGTGCTGCTCTTTGGCGTGGGCGGTGTAGGCTCTTATGCGGCAGAGGCTCTTGCTCGTGCGGGTGTAGGCAGAATCGGTCTTTGTGATAACGATACCGTTTCGCTTTCTAACGTCAACCGTCAGCTTGTCGCTTTGCAAAGCACGGTCGGCTCTCTCAAAGTGGATGTTATGCGCGAGAGAATTGCCGATATTGATCCCGATATTTCGGTTAATACTTATCCTTGCTTTTTCTCAGCAGATAACGTTGCTGATTTCTGTTTTGAGGATTACGACTATATAATCGATGCAATCGACACCGTCACTTCAAAGCTCATTATCATAAAGACGGCAAAGGAGAAGGGTGTGCCCGTAATCAGCTGTATGGGCACGGGCAATAAGCTCGACCCGACTGCCCTAACCGTTACCGACATAAAGAAAACAAGCGGCTGTCCGCTTGCGAGAGTTATGCGTCGCGAGCTTAAAAATCTCGGCATAGATTCTCTTCGGGTTGTTTTTTCAACCGAGCAACCGATAAAGCCGCTTTTTCAGCCGTCGGATGACGGCAAGCGTTTCGTGCCGGGCAGTGTTTCGTTTGTTCCGTCGGCAGCAGGTCTTATTGCTGCCGGTGAGGTTATAAAGTCACTTTCAAAGTAAAAGCATCGGGTTCATTTCAAATCAAAATGAATCCGATGCCTTTTTATATACGTTTTCGTAATCGTTTTTGAACAGAAGCGCCTGCATTCCCGCTTGGATTGCGCCTTCAACGTTATCTGCTCTGTCATCAACAAACAGACACTCGTCGGCGCAAAGGTTGTATTTTTCAAGCAGATGTTTGTAGATTTTCGTGTCGGGTTTTGTGACGTGGATGTCGGCGGATACTACGATTCCGTCAAAGAAAGCAAGACTGAAATATCTCGGAAAATATCTGTAAAAGCTTTTGTGTGCATTTGAAAGCACGTAAACTCCGAATCCTTCGGCTTTTACTTTTTCGCAAAACTGCAAAGCACCATCAAGCGGCTTCATACATATATCCCAGCCGTCAATGCTTTTTCTCAGCGCATCGTGGTACTTTTGGGGCACACGGTTGCAGATTTTTGCGAAAGCTTCGTCTTCGTTTATGTTGCCGAGGTCAAGCTGTACCCATTCGTTGCCTCCGAAAAGCTCACGCATAATTATCGGCTGTGCATCTGATGGGATTTCAAGCTCGTCCATTGCTGCCTGCGGGTTGTAGTCAAGCAGTACGTTACCCATATCAAGAACAATGTTTTTTATCATAAGAGTATTTTCTTTGTCCTCTCGATAAACTGCTTTGTATCAATCCTGTCAAGGGTGTGCGCATCTGTGCCGATATTGAACTGTGCACCCGTTTCTCTGCCTATGTTATACATTCTGCGGCAGAATTCGGGATAGTCAACCATTGCGTTGAGATTGATTTCGAATGCGGTTTGATGTTTCTTTCCAAGCTCAAGTACTTCACCGATTTCGTAGTCGGTGAAGCAGTCGGGTACACTGCGCTTCTCAAACGTTACAAACCTGCCGCAGTTGGTCAGATAGCTGTCGTGAAACGGGTGCGCAATACAGTCTGCTCTGTCTGCCGATATAAGGTTTGTCAGCGTTTCGATTATATGCTTTTTGTAATCTTCAGGGCTTCTGCCTTCAGGGTGAATCCAACCGCCTGCGTGGTAGTGGTTTTGTGCCCAGAGTCTGTAATCAAGCTCAATGTCGTTGTCCGCATAACTGAAGTTGTTTGTGCCGTAAGCCGAAAGCTCTGCGCCTATGAGGAGCTTGACGTCTGACTCGATTGTCTTTGCTGTTTCGCGCAGTATCGGCAATGCTTTGCGGAATGCTTCTTCATCTTCTTTGAAGGGTGAAACGTGGTCTGTAACAGCAATCATCTCAAGCGAATGGAGCTCTGCTGTTTTTACAATGTCAGCAAGCTTCATTTCCGGCTTTGCACAGCCCGAAAAGGTTGTATGTATATGCAGGTTTTGTCTGCAGAGTATGTCCAGATCGTATGTGGGTTCGTGAAAATACATTTGATTACCTCCGAAAACGATTATTCTGTAATGATAACTCATTTTTTACGAAAAATAAAGAAAAATCTCAAAAAAATTAATTTTCTTTTAAATTCTGCAAAAGAACAATAAGTTGGAGCTGCTTGGATATAATCGCAATTGAACAGATGTTGTTTCATTTGGAAAAAAAGGGAGGCTTAATTATGCAATTTATGGATGTTGTCACTCTTTTCGGCGGTCTTGCGTTTTTCCTTTTCGGTATGAATACGATGGGTAACGCTCTCGAAAAAAGTGCAGGCAATCAGCTCAAGACAATTCTTGGCAAACTTACCTCAAACAAATTTAAAGGCTTTATTCTGGGTTTGGTTGTTACTGCCATTATCCAGTCTTCGTCTGCCACAACCGTTATGGTTGTCGGTTTTGTCAACTCAGGTGTTATGCAGCTTACTCAGGCTGTCGGCGTTATTATGGGCGCAAACCTCGGTACATCCGTCACTTCCTGGATTCTCAGTTTAACCGGAATCGAAAGTGACAATTTTTGGATTTCATTGTGTAAGCCCGCGACGTTTACACCTATACTTGCACTTATCGGTATTATTCTCTATATGTTCTCTAAGAAGGCAAAACGCAAGGACATCGGCATAATTCTTCTCGGCTTTGCAATACTGATGTTCGGTATGGAAACTATGTCTGATGCAGTTGAGCCTCTTACAAATCTTGATTGGTTCCAGAATTTGTTTAAACTGTTTGAAAATCCTGTTCTCGGTGTTATAGTTGGTGCCGTTGTTACCGCTGTTGTTCAGTCTTCTTCCGCTTCCGTCGGTATTCTTCAGGCGCTTACTCTTACCGGTACCATCAGCTACGCAACGGCAATTCCCATTATTATGGGTCAGAATATAGGTACTTGTGTCAGCGCAATCATCTCTTGCGCAGGCGCAAACAAAAACGCAAAGCGTGCCGCATTTATTCATCTGTATTTCAACGTTATAGCCACAGTTATTCTTCTTACGATTTTCTATTTGGTTACCTCTGTGTTTGATATACGTTACGTTGAAATGCCGGCAAACCCGTTGGGTATAGCGGTTGTTCACACAGCTTTCAAGCTGGTTGCTCTCTGTATTCTCTTCCCGTTGTCCAATCTCCTTGTCAAGCTTGCTTGTCTTACCGTTAAGGATAAGGGCGAGGACGAAAAAATCCAGCTTCTCGATGAGCGTCTTTTCAGTACACCTGCAGTTGCTGTTGCGCAGAGCCGTAACGTAACGGTTGAGATGGCTAATCTGAGCCGCAGTACGCTTCTTGATGCGATGGCAATGCTGAAATCTTACGATGCTTACGACGAAAAAATCGCCGCGCGAATACGCAGCGGCGAGAAAAAAGCTGATACCTATGAGGATACCATCGGCGGTTATCTTGTAAAGTTGAGCACGTGCAGTCTTACCGATGATGACAGCCGCGAGCTTTCTATGCAGCTTCACCTTATCGGTGACCTTGAGCGTTTGAGTGACCACGCTCTCAATATCCTCGAATCGGCAGAAGAGCTGAAGGATAAGAAGATGAATTTCTCAGGTGCCGCCAAGAAAGAAATGCAGAATATTGTTGCGGCAACAACAGAAATTCTCGATCTTTCAATCAAAGCTTTCGTTGATAACGACCTTGAAAGTGCGGCTCTTGTTGAGCCTCTTGAGCAGGTAATCGACGTGCTCAAGGAGGATATGAAGCACGGCCATATCGAACGATTGCGTAAGAATGAGTGCACTATCGAGCAGGGCTTTGTTTTCAACGATCTTATCACAAACCTCGAGCGTGTGTCCGACCATTGCTCAAACATTGCCGCCTGCGTAACGGAAACCGCACACGCAAGATTTGATATGCACAGGTTTATCCGCCATATGAAGAAAGATTCAAAGGAGTACGATGCAACCTATAATTCTTTCCTCAGCAAGTATACGGTCTGATTTATATTATTTCACCTTCACAGCTGTCATCATCGGCAGCTGTGATTTTTATTTTGTAGTATTCGCCGCATTCCGCACCGCTGAGTATTTTTACGGGTGTGTAGTTTGCGGTGTATCCCGTGCAACAGCCGTTTTCATCCTTGGTTTCTGCAAGCACTTCAACGGTTTTGCCGATTTGTGCTTTGAGGAAATCAGCTCTGATTCTGTTTGTCAGCGCAATCATTTTGTGTGCTCTCTCTTCTTTAACGGCTTTTTCAATCTGGTCGGGGAATTCTGCTGCTCTGGTGCCTTTGCGCTGTGAGTAGGGGAATACGTGCACTTTTTCAAAGCCTATCTTTTCGGCAAATTTCAACGACTGCTCAAATTCGAGTTCTGTTTCGCCGGCAAAGCCTACCATTATGTCGGTTGTAATCGTGCAATCTTTGAAACTTGAGCGTAGAAGGCTGCATATTCTTTCGTATTCATCAGCGTCGTAATGCCTGTTCATACGGCGGAGAGTGTCCGTGCATCCGCTCTGGAGCGAAATGTGAAACTGCGGACAAAGCTTTGGTTGAGCTTTAAGTCCTGCAACCATTTCCTGCGTCATATGGTCAGGCTCAAGCGAACCGAGTCGAACACGCTTTATTGAGTCGATTTCACATACTGCGTCAACTGCATCACTCAGGGTAAGCGAGCAGTCTGTGCCGTAAGAGGAAAGGTTGATGCCGACAAGCACAATTTCGGTGTATCCGTTTTCTGCCAGCGCGGCGGCTTCTTTTCGTATTTCTTCAAGCGGCTTTGAGCGTACTCTGCCTCTTGCGTAGGGTATAATGCAATAGGAGCAGAATCGGTTGCAACCGTCCTCAATTTTTATTGCAGCTCGCGTTCTTTCGTCAAAACTGCTTATGCTGCACGGTGCAAATTCATCGTGATTGCCGTGTTGAACAATATTGATTTTTCTGTTCTTTTCTTTGAGATAATTCATCAGAATAGACGGAATATCGCAGTTGTTTCGGTTGCCTGCAACAATGTCGGCGCTGTCAAGCTCTGCCGCGGCCTGAGGATAAGCCTGGGGCATACAGCCTGTGAGCACAACCGTGCTGTCGGGGTGCTGCCTCTTAAATCTTCTGACAGCCTGTCTCGTTTTTTTGTCGCTCTCTGCCGTTACCGTGCAGGAGTTTATGATATAAACGTCGGCATCTTCGCTGTGGGGCACAATCTGAAAGCCCTCGCGGATAAGAGCTTCCGAGAGAGCCTGAGTTTCGTATTGGTTGACTTTACAGCCGAGTGTGTAGAATGCCGCCTTCATAAGTTTTCTCCTTTTCGGTGTCACTTCATAAAATTATAACTCAAAAAAGCGATTTGTGCAATGTGTAATTTGATGCAAAGTCCTTTCATACAATTTTATGAGGTAAGAAAGGAGAGATAACCGTGAAATTTAGGTTTGCCAAGTTTACAAGTGCAGTGCTCTCGGCTTTGCTCGTGCTTTGTTTCTGCGCTGTTCCGGCGTTTGCCGAGCAGGTTGAAATGCCTGTTGAAATCAATGCAAAATCGGCTGTGCTTGTCGATGTTTCGAGCGGTCAGGTGCTCGCCGCAATGAATGAGCACGAGCGGCTGTTTCCTGCTTCCGTCACAAAAATTATGACGCTTCTGCTTGTGATGGAGGCTATTGATTCAGGCGCGCTTAACCTTAACGATACCGTAACCGCGAGCGCAACTGCGGCATCAAAGGGCGGTTCGCAGATATGGCTTAAAGAAGGGGAGACAATGAGCGTTGATGAGCTTCTGAGAGCAACGGCGATATACAGCGCTAACGATGCCTGTGAAGCTCTCGGAGAGCACCTTGCAGGAAGTGAGGAAGCTTTTGTTGCCATGCTCAACAAAAGGGCGGCAGAGCTCGGCATGAAAAACACTCATTTTGATAACTGCACAGGACTTGATGATGCAACCGATACGCATCTCACAACTGCTTACGACGTGGCGCTTATGTCTGTTGAATTGTTGCGCCACGACCTCATACGCAAGTATACGACTGTGTGGATGGATTCGTTGCGAGATGGAGCAACACAGCTCGTAAATACCAACAAGCTTATACGTTTTTATCAAGGCGCGACAGGTCTGAAAACAGGCACTACCTCTAAGGCAGGATGCTGTATTTCAGCTTCGGCAGAGCGCGAGGGCACACACCTTGTGGCTGTTGTAATGGGCAGTGCAACAAGTGACGACCGTTTCAACGCGGCAAAAGCACTTCTGAATTGGGGCTTCGCAAATTACGAAACAGTAACTCCGGTGCCCGATGAATCGCTTCTTGCTGATGTCAATGTTATCGGCGGATATCAAAGCAGCTTTACTCCGAGCGTCGAAACCCCCGTGCCGATGCTTATGAAAAAAGGCAGTGCGGCTTCTCTTGTGCAGTCGGCACAGCTTGTTACCGATGTTAATGCGCCGGTTGCCGCCGGAGAGACGGTAGGTACGCTCAAGCTTACCGTCGACGGAGAAACTTTGGCGGAATATCGCATTGTTTCACCTGAAGAAATCAAAAAACTTGATTTTGCGGAAATTCTTCGCCGCCTTTTGAGTTCTTTTGCAAGCTTTACAAAAGATTGAGGTGTTTAACAGTAAAAAAATATTAAAAATGTTAAAAAAATTAGCATTTTTGTCTTGCAATACTGTTAATTTTAGGTTAAAATAATCATTAATAATATTCAGTTCCAAAAGGAGAGCGGCAAATCAAGCG
>JAZRRT010000052.1:0-4713 GCA_045650985.1 Acutalibacteraceae bacterium
ATGGGTTGTGCTATTGCCGAAACAACAGGTCTTTATGCGCTTGTTATCGCAATATTGCTTATATTTGTAGCTCCTAATCTTCTTGTTGACATTCTTGTTGAAACAGTAAAAGCTCTCTAATTTGGAAGTGAGAATATGCAATCATTAGATGTTATTTCAATAAATCTATGGGATATATTGGTATCTCTTGCAAATCTCGTTATCCTTTTCCTGCTTGTTAAAAAATTTCTTTACAAGCCGGTTAAAAAGATGCTTGAAACTCGCCAGGCAACCATTGAGGGTGACTATGCAAAGGCAAACGAGGCAAAAGAACAGGCATTAGCGGACAAAGCCGCTTATGAAGAAAAGCTGTCAGAAGCCAAAACAGAAGCTGACGGTGTGATTCAGTCTGCCGTAAGCATAGCCAAGGCCAGAGAAAACGAGATTTTGGCAGAGGCCAAGGAAAAAGCAGATGCTATCTTGCGTAAAGCTAACGACGATGCCGCTCTCGAACTTAAGAAAGCAGAAAAAAGCATTAAGGATGAAATCGTTGTTGTCAGCACTTTACTTGCAGAAAAATTGCTTGAGCGCGAACTCAACGAAAAAGACAATAAAGAGCTTGTTAATTCCTTTATTGCAGAAATAGGTGAAAACAATGACGCAAACTAACAAAGAGTATGCTGAAGCCCTGTTTCTTTTAAGCAGTGAGAAAAACTGTGTAGAAAAATTTGCAGAAAAGCTTGCGCTTATTAAAGATGCTATAAACGAAAATCCCGATTATCTCGAGTTTTTATCTTCACCTGCGGTAGACTTAAGCGAACGCTTAGATGCCATCGAGTCGGCTTTTGAAAGCATTGAAGAGGAATTTTTAATTTCTTTCTTAAAGCTTCTTTGCGAAAACGGAAGAATTAAAGAACTGCCCATGTGTATCGAAGAATTTTTCTATCTTAAAACAATGGCGGAGAACAAAGTAACAGCAACCGTTTACTACTGTTTCCCGCTTGACGATGCCCAAAAGGAAGCATTGCAGAAAAAACTCGAAAGAACAAGCGGAAAAAATGTTGATTTGCTCTTTATAGAAGATAAATCTCTTATCGGCGGCATTAAAGTCGAGCTTGACGATAAGGTTTTCGACGGCAGTGCCAAACGTTATTTACAACAGGTTAAGGGAGTGATTAGCCGATGAATAATCCCAGCGAAATCAGTAATATTATAAAATCACAAATCGAAAATTATCATAAACGCACCAATATGGAGGAAACCGGAAAGGTTATCCTTGTTGGTGACGGTATTGCTCGCGTTTACGGTCTTAGAAACTGCATGGCTAACGAGCTTTTGGAGTTCGAGGGCGGCAGCTTCGGTATGGCGCAGAACTTGGAGGAAGAAACCGTTTCAGTTGCTATTCTTTCAAATAATAATGACATTAAAGAGGGTATGACCGTAAACCGTACAGGAAAGGTCTTGTCCGTTCCTGTTGGCGAGAACCTTTTGGGCAGAGTTGTCAATGCCCTCGGTGAGCCTATTGACGGTAAGGGTCCTGTTGAATATGCGGGAACTCGTCCTCTTGAATCTGAAGCCCCCGGAATAATCGAGCGTCAGAGCGTTAATGTACCATTACAGACCGGTATTAAAGCAATTGACAGTATGATTCCAATCGGCAGAGGTCAGCGTGAGCTTATAATCGGTGACAGACAGACAGGTAAATCAGAAATTGTTATTGATACCATTATAAATCAGAAAAACACAGGCGTTATATGTATTTATGTTGCAATCGGTCAAAAGAGTTCATCTGTAGCACAGCTTACAAACGAACTTTCAAAAAACGGCGCTATGGATTACACTATTGTTGTATCTGCTACCGCTTCGGAAACCGCACCGCTTCAGTATATCGCGCCTTACAGCGGTTGCGCTATGGCAGAATATTTCCGTGAACAAGGCAAAGACGTCCTCATAATATACGATGATTTGTCAAAACACGCGGTGGCATACAGAGCATTGTCACTGCTTATCCGTCGTCCTCCAGGACGTGAAGCATACCCCGGTGACGTTTTCTACCTGCACTCACGTTTACTTGAACGTGCGGCTTGCGTAGCAAAAGAATATGGCGGTGGCTCTATTACCGCTCTTCCGATTATCGAAACCCAATCGGGCGATGTTTCGGCTTATATTCCAACAAACGTTATTTCTATTACCGACGGTCAGATATTCCTTGAAACCGAACTTTTCCATTCGGGTGTTATTCCTGCAATAAACCCCGGTATTTCGGTAAGCCGTGTTGGTGGTTCAGCGCAGCTTAAGGCTATGAAAAAGGTTTCAGGTGAACTTAAGCTTTTATATTCGCAGTATCGCGAACTTCAGTCATTCGCTCAATTCGGCAGCGACTTGGATGCTGATACAAAGGCTCGTTTGGCTCTTGGTGAGCGAATCGTTGAAATATTAAAGCAGGGCAAAAATCAGCCTGTTAAGGTTGGCTGTCAGGTGGCAATTGTTTATGCCGCTATTAAAGGTTATCTTGACTCGGTTGAAGTTAACCGCGTTCATGAATACGAAACCAGACTATTTGCAAAGCTTGAAAACGAAAAAGGCGCTTGGCTTAAGCGTATTGAAGATAATTTCTGGGACGAATCTGACGAAGAAGAGCTTAAATCAGTTCTCAAAGAAATGCAGGTGTAAAAAATGGCAGGAAACACCAAATCACTGCGACTTCGCATTAAAAGTGTTACTTCCACCCTGCAGCTCACAAAAGCAATGGGACTTGTGGCCTCTTCAAAGGTAAGACGCGCTAACATCTCTATGTTTAAAGCCAGGGAATACCGTGAGGCTCTATCAAAATCGGTTTCGGTATTAACTGCAGATAACGAATCGCAAAAAAGCCCATATCTTCGTGAGAACCAAACAGGTATTACAAAGCTTATCGTAATAGCAGGTGATAGGGGAATGGCTGGCGGATATAACGCAAATGTTTTCCGTTTGACATCAACCTTTAAAGGTGCCGATATTATTGCAATTGGCAAACGCGCTTGTGACAGATACGGGAAAGAATTTTTCTCTTCGGAAAAATTCACTTTCGCGGATGCTAACAAAATTTGCGACAAATTGTGTGACGAATTTTGCGAAGGCAAGTTTGATAGGCTTGGAATAATTTATACAAAATATGTTTCGGCAATGTCGGTTGAAGCTGATGTTAAGTGGATTTTACCTCTTGAAAGAAGCGAAAGCACTGCTACAGGTGTTATTTTCGAGCCTGACCGACTGACAGTGCTTAACAACGCGATTAAAGAATACGTTGCAGGAATGCTAACCTCGCTTATTCGCGAAAGTTTTGCTTGCGAAGTGACTGCCAGAAGAATGGCTATGGATTCGGCAGGAAAGAACGCAAAACAAATGATAGATGATCTTCATCTTGAATATAACCGCGCAAGACAGGGCGCAATTACTCAGGAAATTACTGAAATTGTTGCCGGCAGCGGACAATAGTGTGACGAATTCGTCACACCTTAAGGAGTGAATACATTGGCTTATATTGGAAAAGTTATACAGGTTATGGGTCCTGTTGTTGACGTTAAATTTGCTGAAGGCGAGTTGCCTCCCATTTTAAATGCGCTTACAATTCCTGTAAATAACAGAACTCTTACGGTTGAAATTGCACAGCATATCGGTGACAATACTGCTCGTTGTATTGCTATGTCCTCGACCGATGGTTTGAGCAGAGGAACAGAAGTAACAGATACGGGAGCACCCATAAGTGTGCCTGTTGGTAAAGAAACCTTGGGCAGAATCTTCAATGTTTTGGGTGACGCAGTTGATAATATCGAAGCTCCAAAAACAGAAGAACGCTGGGAAATTCATAGAGCCGCCCCTAAATACGAAGACCTTTCAACTTCTACCGAAATTTTTGAAACAGGTATTAAAGTTATCGACCTTATCTGTCCATATTCAAAGGGCGGTAAAATTGGTCTTTTCGGCGGTGCAGGTGTTGGTAAAACAGTTCTTATTATGGAACTTATCAATAACATCGCTAAAGAGCACGGCGGTATCTCGGTTTTCTCGGGTGTTGGTGAGCGTACCCGTGAGGGTAACGACCTTTACAATGAAATGAAACAATCAGGTGTTATTAACAACACCGCGCTTGTATACGGTCAGATGAACGAACCTCCAGGAGCACGTATGCGTGTGGCTCTTTCGGGTCTTACAATGGCAGAATACTTCCGCGACACTTTAGGTCAGGACGTATTGTTGTTTATTGATAATATCTTCCGTTTCACACAGGCTGGTAGTGAAGTTTCAGCCCTCTTAGGACGTATGCCCTCTGCGGTTGGTTATCAGCCGACCTTAGCAACCGAAATGGGCGCTTTGCAAGAACGTATCACCTCCACAAAAAAAGGTTCTATCACCTCTATTCAAGCGGTTTATGTTCCGGCTGACGACCTTACAGACCCCGCTCCTGCAACTACCTTTGCGCACCTTGATGCAACCACAGTTTTGGCGCGTAATATTGCGTCCCAAGGTATTTATCCCGCGGTTGACCCACTTGAATCAACAAGTAGAATTTTGTCCCCCGATATCGTGGGCGAAGAGCATTACTTTGTTGCAAAAGAGGTTCAAAGAATCCTCCAACGCTATAATGAGCTTATGGATATTATTGCAATTATGGGTATGGATGAACTTTCTGACGAGGATAAATTGTTAGTTGGTCGTGCACGTAAGATTCAGCGTTTCTTGTCTCAACCTTTC
>JAZRRT010000053.1:0-10157 GCA_045650985.1 Acutalibacteraceae bacterium
ACGGTCAGTATCAGCTTTATGCGGATGATATGCAACCTGACGGTGCAGGCGCCCTCAATATTGCGTATGAACAGCTTAAAGCTAAACTTGAAGCGCAAGGGCTTTTTGATGCTTCACGCAAGAAACGTATACCTGAAATACCCGAGAGGGTCGGTGTTATCACGTCTCCGACCGGTGCGGCGGTAAGAGATATAATCAACGTTCTTACAAGGCGTTTTCCGCTTGCGAAGATTGTCATTTGTCCCGTGCAGGTACAGGGTGCCGACGCTGCAGGGCAGATTGCTCAGGCACTCGATTTGTTTAATGAATTTAACGCGTCTGACGTGATTATAGTCGGCAGGGGCGGCGGCTCAATTGAAGACCTTTGGGCTTTCAACGAGGAAAAGGTTGCACTTGCCGTCAGCAGAAGCGAGATTCCCGTTATCTCTGCGGTCGGTCACGAAACCGACTTTACAATATGTGATTTCGTTGCTGACCTTCGTGCTCCTACACCTTCGGCTGCTGCTGAGCTTGCGGTGCCCGATTTGCGCGAACAGGCGGCGTATCTCCGAGGTCTGAAAGCGCAGGCTGCTTCTGTTATTATGCAGAATCTTACAGAGCAGAAGGCTTACGTCAAATCTATGGCTGACAGCCGTGTTTTACGCAACCCTTTGGTGACTGTTGAAAACGGTAGACAGATTCTCGATATGAATCTCAACCGTTTGCTCTCTGCTGAAAAAGAAATATTCAACGGCAAGTCAATTCAATTTGCCTCTTGCTGTTCAAAACTTGATGCACTAAGCCCGCTTAAGGTTCTCGCCAGAGGTTATGCAGCTGTTTATTCCGACGGAAAAGTTGTCGGCAGTGCATCTGAAACGGATATGCAAAAGAATATTACAATCCGTTTTTACGACGGTGACGTCGAATGTAAACCAATTTCAAAATCGATTAACGGATGAGGTGAATTTCCAATGGAAAAGATGACCTATGAAAAAGCTCTTGCAAAGCTTGAGAAGATAGTTGACCAGCTTGAGCAGGGCAGTATTCCGCTTGAAAAATCACTCGAACTTTATGAAGAAGCAAATGCACTTGCTCTTTATTGCAAAAATTGTCTTGATAATGCCGAACAGCGAATAGTCAGGCTTACAAAAGACGGTACGGAGGAAGAGGATTTTGAATAATAACGAAGTTACAAATTCATATATCCGACTTATCAATTCGGCGCTTGAGGATTATGTTCAGTTTACGGGCGGCGAAGAAGACAAAGTTACCGAAGCTATGCTTTACAGCCTGAAAAACGGCGGCAAAAGGGTACGCCCGATGCTTGTGCTTGAGTTTTGCAGGGTATGCGGCGGCGATATTATGTCTGCTCTTCCGTTTGCGTGTGCTCTTGAAATGATTCACACATACTCTTTGATACACGATGACCTTCCTTGTATGGATGATGATGATTTCAGGCGAGGTATGCCGTCTTGTCATAAAAAATACGGTTACGCTACCGCTTTGCTTGCAGGTGACGGTTTGCTTACGCTTGCTTTTTCCGTTGCTTCTCGCGCTGTGTTGCCGCCGGAAAGTATAGTTAATGCAGTAAGGATTTTGGCCGACTGCGCAGGTTATCGCGGTATGATCGGCGGTCAGACAATGGATCTTCAGCACGAAGGACAAAGTATAACCGCAGACCAACTGCAAAAAACCGATGCATTAAAGACAGGTAAGCTTATTTATGCAGCCTGTGTGCTTGGTTGTGTTGCGGCTTCAGCAGATGAAAAATCTGTCAGGGCAGCTGAAATTTATGCGGAAAATATCGGACTTGCTTTTCAGATTGTTGATGATATTCTTGATATTACTTCAACGGCTGAGGAGCTTGGAAAACCTATAGGAAGTGATGAGGAAAAGTGCAAGTCAACTTATCCGGCACTTCTCGGTTTTGAAAATTCAAAGGAACTTATTACGCGCCTGACTGATGAGGCTGTTGATGCAGTTGCGGTTTTTGGCAATAACGGTGCCTTCCTTGCAGACTATGCAAGACAGCTTTCGGTTCGTACAAAATAAAGGCTTTTCGGAGCGTTAAAAATGGACAATTCGATTCTTAAAAATATTAAATCACCTGACGATGTGAAAAAGTTGAGCTTTGATGAGTTGGATGAGCTTTCATCACAGGTAAGGCAGGAGCTTATAGCAACCGTTGCAAATAACGGCGGCCATCTTGCTTCCAACCTTGGTGTGGTTGAGCTTACGATTGCTTTGCATAAGTGCTTTTCTTCGCCAAAAGATAAGTTTGTTTTCGATGTCGGACATCAGGTGTATACACATAAACTTCTCACAGGCAGATACGAGCGCTTTCATACTCTCAGGACAGAGGGCGGTATTTCAGGCTTCCCGCGTCCGTCCGAGAGTGAACACGATCCGTTCTTTTCGGGTCACAGCAGCACGTCTATTTCATCTGCTTACGGTATAAGCGTATCAGAGCTCATTAAGGGCACTGATAATTATACTGTTGCCGTTATAGGAGATGGTGCTTTTACCGGCGGTCTTGCCTATGAAGCAATCAATAACGTTGGAAGAAACAAAGATGCAAAACTTATCGTTATTCTCAACGATAATGAGATGTCAATTTCTCGCAACGTAGGCTCTGTGTCAAAGTATCTTACCAACATCCGCACAACCAGGCAGTATTTCAGACTCAAGGCAGGTCTCGAAAGAGCACTTAACCATATTCCGCTTGTCGGCAGGAAATTTTCTGCGGGTGTATACAAAATCAAAACGGCAGTTAAGGACAGGCTTTATAACAGCAATATGTTTGAAGACCTCGGTTTCAGATACATGGGTCCCGTCGACGGACACAATATCAAAAAACTTACCGAAGTGCTTGAGGAAGCGAAGAATATTGATCGACCTGTTCTGCTTCACGTTCATACCAAAAAAGGAAAGGGTTATGAGCTTGCAGAGCAGAATCCCAGCGTTTTTCACGGCATTTCAAAGTTTGATACCGATACGGGCGAAACTGTTGCAAAGGGTGCTAATTTTTCTGATGAGTTCGGTAAATATCTTTGCGATCTTGCTTCAAAAGACAGCAGAATTTGTGCGATAACAGCTGCGATGTCACTCGGCACGGGCTTGAGTGAATACGCTCAAAGCTTCAGTGACCGTTTCTTTGACGTCGGTATTGCGGAAGAACACGCTGTTGTTTTCGCTTCTGGTCTTGCAAAAGGCGGTATGGTGCCGTTCTTCGTTGTCTATTCAACTTTTTTGCAGCGCTGTTATGACCAGCTTATTCACGATGCAGCATTGCAGAAGCAGAAGATGATTCTTGCCATTGACCGTGCCGGTTTTGTCGGTGAAGATGGCGAGACACACCAAGGAATATTTGATGTTGCTTTTATGAATACAATATCAAACTTTACAATTTATGCCCCGTCAACCTATGATGAACTGCGCAAAGATATGTTTAAAGCTGTATATAAGGACAGCAACGTCGTTGCCATTCGATATCCGAGAGGCGGAGAGTGCGAAATTCCTGAAGATTTTACGCCGACTTACGATGTTTTCGACGTGTACGGTGATGAGGATGCAGATGTTTCTGTTGTCACCTACGGCAGGATTTTCAGAAACGCCTGCAAAGCATACAAAATGCTCAAAGATCAGAATAAAAGCGTCAGAATAATAAAGCTCAACAAGATTAAACCGCTCGATTCCTCGATAGTAGAGATACTTAAAGACAGCCGCAGCGTATTCTTTTTTGAAGAAGGTATACAGAACGGCGGCGTGGGCGAAAAACTTGCTTTGCGGTTGCTTGAAGCAGGTTACAGCGGTGAATACAAGCTTACGGCTGTTGATTATTGCTTTGTTGAGCAGGGCAGTGTTGATTCAACAATCAGAAAGAACAATCTTGATGCTCAGTCAATGGTCGATATAGTCGGAGGTGCTTTTAATGAGTGAGAAAAAACGACTTGATACCGCTTTGTTTGAGCTCGGTTTTACCGAAAGCCGTGAAAAGGCAAAAGCGTTGATTATGGCAGGTCAGGTTTATGTAAACGGTATGAAGTCTCTAAAAGCAGGCGACAGTATCAAACCTGAAGATAAAATTGAAGTGCGCGGTGAAAAAATGCCTTTTGTCAGCCGCGGTGGTTACAAGCTTGATAAAGCGATGAAATCATTTGGTTTATCACTTGACGAAAAAATTTGTATGGATGTCGGCGCTTCGACGGGTGGGTTTACCGACTGTATGCTTATGAATGGTGCGTCAAAGGTTTATTCGATTGATGTCGGTTACGGACAGCTTGCGTGGAAACTTAGAAGTGATAGCAGGGTAATTAATCTCGAACGAACCAATTTCCGTTACGTAACGCACGAGCAGGTTCCCGATAAAATAGATTTTTCGAGCGTTGACGTATCTTTTATTTCTCTTAAACTCATTCTGCCGGTAATGTATACTCTTCTCAGTGATACCGGTGAGGCGGTGTGCCTTGTTAAACCGCAGTTTGAAGCAGGCAGAGAAAAAATCGGTAAAAAAGGTGTTGTGCGAGATAAGAGCGTGCACCTTGAGGTTATAAACAATTGTATCGGTTACGCTCGGGAAAACGGTTTTAAAATCAAAGGGCTTGATTTTTCTCCCGTGAAAGGTCCCGAGGGTAATATAGAATATCTTCTCTACATAACAAAGCAGAGCATTGATGATCCTGAAATTCAGCCGAATGCTGTTGTTGAAAGCTCTCACAACAACCTTGATAAGGAATAAGGTGTTGATATGAAAATTGCAGTCATACCGAATTTGACAAGAGAATATGCACTTAAGACAACAAAAGAGGTTGTCTTACAGTTAAAAAAATACAATGTTGATATTGTTGCGGCTGACTATGCTGAGGAAGAATTGGCTGATATTGAAAATATCGGTTTTTTATCTGTTCAGTCTGCCGTTGAAAGCTGTGATGCAGTTATAGCGATTGGCGGTGACGGCACAATTCTCCATTCGGGAAAAATAGCAGCTTCTTATTCAAAGCCTATACTCGGCATCAACGCGGGAAGGCTTGCGTTTATGGCAGGTCTTGAACGACACGAACTTGACCTGCTTGAAAATCTTATCAGCGGTAATTATACCGTTGACAGGCGTATGATGCTTGACGTTATTATTTTTGATGAAAACGGAATGTGCAAAAACCGCTTCAACTGTATCAACGATGCTGTTTTTGCCAGATATACCAACAGAACGATTATTGAGGTTACCGTTGAAAATAACGGCAGACTTGTAAACAATTACCGCGGAGACGGTGTGATTTTTGCAACACCTACGGGTTCGACGGCTTATTCTCTTTCAGCCGGTGGTCCCGTTGTTGACCCGACTATTGAGAGTATAATTCTGACACCTGTATGTACTCATTCTCTGTTCAGTCACACAAGTATTTTCAGAGCAACTGACAGAATGCGCGTGTATGCCACAAAAGAGGATGAAAGTGAATTGTGTGTTTCGTGCGACGGCGAGCATCCCGTAACGATTGGTGCGGGTTGCAGTGTTGTTGTCCAGAAAGCTTCAATCACAGCGGACTTTATACGAATCAAATCGGACAGCTTTATTGAAATACTTAATACAAAAATGCTTCATCCGTAAGGAGAAACGAAATGAAAAAGAAAAGACTCGGACTGATACTGAAAACAATTGAACAGCAGGATATAGCCACGCAAGAGGAACTGCTTGTTGCTCTTCGCGGTCACGGGCTTGACGTTACTCAGGCAACCGTGTCGCGCGATATCAAGGAACTCGGACTTATTAAGTCTATGGGTAACAACGGCAGATATCGTTATTATGCGCCCAAATCGCCCTCAACCGATGCAGGCAAAAGCTTCCACAGCATTATTGCCCCGTCCGTTATAGGGGTTGATTATGCGCTCAATACGGTTGTTATCAAATGTTATGCAGGTATGGCTCAGGCAGTTTGTGCTGCGATGGATACAATGGAACTCAGCGGTGTTGTAGGCACTCTTGCAGGGGACGATACAATTTTTGTTCTCTGCAGAAGTGAAGAGCTTGCTGTTGAGCTTATGCATAACGTAAGAGATATGATTTCTAAGTAATTAGCAAATGAGGTGGAGAAATGCTCCATAACCTTAAAATTGAAAACGTTGCCATAATTGAGAGTGCAGATATATATTTTAATGACGGACTCAACGTTATGACGGGTGAAACAGGTGCAGGTAAATCTATTATCATCGACTCGATTAATGCTGTTCTTGGTGAACGCACGTCGCGTGAGCTTGTAAGAACAGGTTGTACAAGAGCGTCCGTTACGGCAACCTTCAGGTCAGAAAACAAGAATATTGACTCGGTGCTTGATGAGCTTGGCGTTGAAGTTGAGACGGACGGTATGCTTATTGTCCGCCGTACAATATCGACGGACGGAAAAAACAGCTGTCGCATCAATGGTACACCGGTTACGGTAGGTATGCTAAAAACACTCGGTCGCGAGCTTATTAACATACACGGTCAGCACGACAGCCAGAAATTGCTTGACCCTGAAAGCCACTATATTTTTGTTGATGAGCTTGCAGGTAATTCCGAATTGCTCGCAGAATACCGTGAACGTTATTCTGAACTTGTGTCACTCAGACGTAATATATCTTCTCTCATAACAGATGACGAAGAAAAGAACCGAAAGATTGAACTTCTGAATTATCAGATCAGCGAAATTGAAAATGCGCAGTTGACTGTCGGTGAAATGGACGAGCTGCGTTCAAACAAAACATTTTACCGTAATATAGAAAAGATTCTTGCGAGCGTTAACGAAGCATATATGCTCATAAGCGGAAGCGACGAAACAGCGGGTGCACTTCAGGAAGCGAAAATGGCTGCCTCAAGGTTGGATACGGTCAGCGAATTTTCGGCTGATTTGGGTGAAAACAGCCGACTTATGCATGAGGTTGCTTATCAGCTTGAGGATATGGAAGAACGTCTTCGTGCATCGCTTGATGAACTTGAATATGATCCCGAATATGTTTCTCAGATTGAAGCAAGACTTGATTATCTGAACAGACTCAGCAAAAAATACGGAGCTGATGAGGAAACCATGCTTGCGTACTGTGAGCGTTGTAAGACCGAAAGGCAGGAGATTGAATTCTCAGATGAAAATCTGGCGGAGCTTAGGTTAAAAGAAAATCAGCTTTTTGTTCAGGTCAGCGCTTTGGCTGATAAAATAACGCGTGTTCGTACCGCAACTTCAAAAGATTTTGCGACAAAAGTATGCACCGAGCTGAGTTTTCTTGATATGCCGGGTGTTGTTTTTGAGGTTGTTATAAACAAAACCGACTTTAATGAGAACGGTGCTGATGAGCTTGAATTTCTGATTTCGCCGAATGCAGGCGAAACACCGAAGCCGCTTGCAAAAATAGCTTCCGGTGGTGAACTTTCACGAATTATGCTTGCAATTAAAAACGTACTTTCAGATAAAGACGGTACGGAAACCTTGATTTTTGATGAAATCGATACGGGTGTCAGCGGTCGTGCTGCAGTTAAGTTAGGTAAAAAGCTTCACGAAGTATCGAAAGGCAGACAGGTTCTCTGTGTAACTCACCTTGCTCAGATTGCGTGTCAGGCAGACCATCATTTTGAAATAAGCAAGGCCACTCACGACGGCAAAACGTTTACCAGCGTTACACCGCTTGATAATGAAGGCAGAAAGTATGAGCTTGCCAGAATAATCGGCGGTGAAACCGTTACTCAGACACAGCTTGATATGGCTGAAGAAATGTTGACAAAGATTTAATTTTGGTATATTATCAAAAAGTATTTTTTTGGAGGATTTTTGAAATGACAATTTATGATGAACTTGTTGCCAGAGGTCTTATTGCTCAGGTAACAGATGAAAAAGAAATCAAAGAGCTTATCAATAACGGTAAGGCTGTTTTCTATATCGGCTTTGATCCGACAGCTGACAGTCTTCATGTAGGTCACTTTATGGCATTGTGCCTTATGAAGCGTCTTCAGATGGCTGGAAATAAGCCTATTGCACTTCTCGGCGGCGGTACCGGTATGATTGGTGATCCTTCAGGCAGAAGTGATCTTCGTCAGGTTCTTACCAAGGAAACAATTGAGCATAACGTTGAGTGCTTCAAAAAGCAGATGAGCAGATTCATCGAATTCGGCGAAGGCAAAGCTATGATGATAAACAATGCAGATTGGCTTCTTGACCTTAACTACGTTGATGTTCTCCGCGAGGTGGGTGCTTGCTTTTCGGTCAACCATATGCTCAGAGCTGAATGCTATAAGCAGAGAATGGAAAAGGGTCTCAGCTTCCTTGAGTTTAACTATATGATTATGCAGAGTTACGACTTCTATCATCTCTATAAAGAGTACGGCTGTAATATGCAGTTCGGCGGTGATGATCAGTGGTCAAATATGCTTGGCGGTACAGAGCTTATCCGCAAAAAGCTTGGCAAAGATGCTTATGCAATGACAATTACTCTTCTTCTCAATTCCGAAGGTAAGAAGATGGGCAAAACCGCTTCGGGTGCTGTTTGGCTTGATCCCGAAAAAACTTCTCCGTACGAGTTCTATCAGTATTGGAGAAACGTCAGTGATGCTGACGTACTCAAATGTATCCGTATGCTTACCTTCCTTCCTCTTGAAGAGATTGACGAGATGGATAATTGGGAAGGCAGCCAGCTTAACAAGGCAAAGGAAATTCTCGGCTTTGAGCTTACAAAGCTTGTTCACGGTGAGGAAGAGGCTGTCAAGGCTCAGGAAGCTGCACGCGCTCTTTTCTCAAACGGAGCAAATACCGATAATATGCCGACAACTGTTCTTGCTGATGATGATTTTGTTGACGGTAAAGTCGGTATAATTGATATTCTTGTCAAGGCTGGTCTTGCTAAGTCGAGAGGCGAGGCACGACGTCTTGTTGAACAGGGCGGTGTTTCGCTTGATGATCAGAAGGTTGCTTCTATCGATGTTGGCGTTGACGCTGCACAGCTTGCTGACGGTGGCTTTGTAATCGTTAAAAAGGGTAAAAAGGTCTTCCATAAAATCACAAAATAATCTACTTGCTGTATAAATACCGATGAGCAATCATCGGTATTTTTTTATTTTCTCAGCCAATACTAACTCAAGCAAACGGAGGTTGATTTATGCGGAAAATTATATCTGTCAAATCAAACGCTTTTTCTTGTGTGGGCAGAAGATGCGTTGTTATATTTTGTTTGATTATGGTTGGATTTTCTTTTTGCTTTGCTCAAATGGCGATTATAAATATGGATAAATACACGGCGGTTTCCGATATTAATACCGGTAAATCGTTGGTTTTAGGCGAAAGCAGAGGAATTATATACGACTGTAAGCTTAACAGATTAGTGTCATCCGAATACGACTATGTATGCGCAGTAAAGCCGGGCATCAAGTCTGCCGATGTTTTGCGACGTGTTTTGGATTCTGAAACTTACGTAAATGTCGTCGATATGATTTCAACTGGAAATCCGGCAAAATTTATTTCACCCTGTGTAATCGATAATGAAGATATAGTTTGCACCAGAATATACAGAAGGTATAACAAGACGCCTGCGGCTACTCATCTGATAGGTTATGTTAATTCCGAAAACGTCGGTGTTACAGGTATTGAAAAGTTATATGAACCGTTACTCAAATCATATTCCGGTGCTTATCGGGTGCGTTATTTTACCGACGGAACAGGCAGGATTATGGAAGGTACGGATGTTGAAGTTGATTTCAGCGGATACAACAGTAAGGGCGGTGTTGTTCTGACAATAGACAGTGATTTACAGATTGTTCTTGAAAATGCGTTGGACAGCTGCGGGATAAAAAAAGGCGCTGCTGTTCTGTTAGAGATTGAAAGCGGCGCAATAAGAGGGATTGTAAGCAGACCTGATTATAATCCGTCAGAAGTGTCTCAATATCTTGAAGCTGAAGATTCACCGCTGTTTAACAGATCACTTGCCGCTTATCCGGTCGGATCTGTCTTTAAGCCGTTAATTGCCGCATCAGCACTTGAGCAGGGTGTGAATCCTGCGGATGAATACGTCTGCACGGGAAAAATAGAAAAGGAGAACGCCGAGTTTACTTGCACAAAGTCACACGGTGCTGTCAATATGGCAACTGCACTGATGTATTCATGTAACTGTTATTTCGTTAATCTGATTGAAAATATTGACTATGCTCAAACGCTTGACACAGCTTC
>JAZRRT010000054.1:0-7134 GCA_045650985.1 Acutalibacteraceae bacterium
CAATGTCATAATTACCAACTGCGTGTTGGCGTTGACCTATCTTCCCGGGCGGTTGCCCACCAAGTATTGTCGGCACGATTGAGCTTAACTACCGTGTTCGGAATGGGAACGGGTGGACCCTCAATGTCATAAACACCAACTGTCTGCAAGTATCTCTCGCAGAGTGCTTTGCTATAATACCAAAACGAAATCAACTTGTCAAGAGTTTTTTTCAATTTTTTTCAAAAAGCCTGCAACATTGTCACAAACCGCTGTATAAAGCGATTTCTCACACTCAGGCAACACGCTTTCAAACGGAAGATGCTGCGGATTGGTCTGAAAAACTGCGGCAACCGAGTCCGCCTGACTCACAGTGCTCACGCCGCAAACCACGACCACAGGCTTATCCCCTGCCCTTTTAATTACCTCGGCAGGTACTTTGCCCATAAGGCTCTGACTGTCAAATCTGCCCTCACCCGTAATTATAACGTCTGCCTGCGCCGCCCTTGAATCAAAGTTACATATATCAAAAACGGTTTGTGCCCCTGCGCGAAGCTGTGCGCCAAGAACCGCACGAAGTCCGTAACCCATACCGCCTGCCGCGCCCGAACCCGGGAGATGCGCACAGTCAACGCCTGTGCTGCCAACAACAAGCTTTTCGTAGTTGCGAAGCGCCGAATCGAGAAATGCTACCGTTTCCGCATCCGCACCCTTTTGCGGAGAATATACGTATGCCGCTCCGTTTTCACCGTAGAGAGGATTGTTCACATCGCACAAAACGGTGAAACTGCACTCACTTACACCGCGGACAAGACCGCTCACATCGAGCTTAACCGCCTCGGACATTCCACACCCGTCGGGAGAAACCGTTTCACCCGCCGAGTTGCAGAACTTTACACCGAGAGCAGAAAGGCAGCCTATACCGCCGTCAGTTGTAGCACTGCCGCCTATACCGAGCACAATATTCTTGCACCCTTTATCAAGTGCAGCAAGTATCAACTCACCCGTACCGTATGACGTGGCACGCACAGGGTTATTCTTGCTTCCCGTCAGCGGCAAACCGCTCGCCTGCGCCATCTCGATTATCGCAGTATCGCCCATAACGGCAAACTTCGCTTCAACCCTTCTGTAATCGGGAGCGGTTACCTCGGCTGAACAAAGCTTTGCACCGCAGGCAAAAACAAAGCTGTCGAGCGTGCCCTCACCGCCGTCGGATACGGGAATACAATCCACCTGACAGCCGTCAAGCGAAGCCTGCAACGCCCTGAGCATAATATCGCATACCTCAACGGCAGACATTGAACCTTTGAACGAATCCGGCGCAACGAGTATCCTCACAGCTCAAACTCCTCCGCAGAATAATCACCCATTGACACAGGTCGTGCAGGAATTCTGTTAAGAGGGTCATACTTAAAGCTCTTACAGGTTGAGCTTTTAAGCATAACGCCCTTCTTCTCACACAGCACACCGTCTTCGTTGGGAGTATATCTGCCGTAAGCGCAGTTAGCGCACACTTTATCAATTGATTTGAGATTCATAAGCTTTTTCTTCACTTTTCTCGCCTCCGATTTCTTATATTAACACAATTTCCTTGTTCTATCAAGGTCAATAACAAAAACGGCGCAAAGACACATAAGCGCAACCGCCGCAGGAGCGGAGGCCGAGAAAAATTCGCCGCCGACACTGCCGTCGAGCGAAAGATATACGGAAGCTTCAACAGGGAAAAAATGCAGTATAACGCGGCAGATAACGGCAGTCATCGCCGCACTTACCGCACGAAAGGCAATAAAAAGTTTCATAGGCGTGCCGATTTTTTGCACAAAGCCCATAACCTGACAAATAACGCACAACCCTGACCAGCCGAGAGTTGCCGCAACCGCATAGACGTTACCGTTCTGCACGGCAACACCGCACCCGCCCGTAACCTCGCAGATACATCTGATTGCGGAAAGAGAGCGCTCGCTCAACCCCAACGCACCAAGCAAAGAAAACAGGCAGGAAAAAGCCGTGACCCAAGCACAGACACCGAGCATTGCGTGTGCACTGCGCTCAACCGAACTTACAAACACAACCGAAACGGGTTTTGCCGTTTCAAGCATTACGCCTTCTTTCGGAGGTACGGATGACATAAAGCCGAGCAACACAGCCGTTATAAGCGAAGACGCACAGACCGAAGCAAACAGCACCGCGCCCAAGCGCACGTTGCCGAGCATAACCGCGCCGACAGCCGTAACGGTAAAAGCAGGCCCGGCATTCACACAAAAAAGCGTGAGCCGTTGCGCGTGCTCACGCCCTATTCGCTTCTGCTCGTAAAGCTCAGCCGCAACGCTGCAGCCTACCGGAAAGCCACCGACGAGCCCGAAGAGCAGGGCAGGAAAGGCACTCGGCGGAAGACGGAAACAATAACGCATAAGCGGTGATACGAGCTTTGTTATTCTGTCGGAGGCAGGAATACCCGCCACAAAAGAGCTGACAACCATAAACGGAAAAAGCGACGGTACAACAACACCGACACAGGTTTTAAGCCCGTCGCCTATACCTTTTATAACTGCCGCAGGATAAGTAACAGCGAACACGCCGACGCTGACAGCCGCCGTAACGGCAACTGCCTTTTTTATATTATTCATCTTCATATCAAAACACCTCTGCACACCTGTTTCACTCAAGTAATTTTATTGAAAACCGAATGCATATATTACACAGAGGTGATAACGCAAATGAAAAAAGAACAGCTCATATCCGAGCTGATACGAGGTACGGGGTTGCCGCAGAGCGCCTTTGACGGCTATGCACAAATTGACCTTATATCAAACACGCAAGCAAGAATTGACGGATGCAAAGGAATAATAGAATACGGTGAATCAAAAATCACGCTGAACCTTGGCAACGTCTGTGCCGAATTCTGCGGAACAGACCTTAACATAACCGCATTTGAGAACGCTCAGGCTGTTATCAACGGCAAATTCACCGCTATTAAATTCACTTAAAGGAGGCAGACGATTGTTCAACCGTTTTTACAGATTTCTGTGCGGCTACGTCTGTTTTTCGGCAGAAGGCGGATTTGCCGAGCGCTTTCTCAACCTTTGCAGCAACAGCGGTATATTTCTGTGGAATCTCAAACGCAGTGATAACGGAATACGTGCTGCAACGTCAATTAAACATTATAAAAGAATAAGGAAAGCGGCAATCCGCTCGGGTATGCTGACAAAAATCGAATCCAAACAAGGTCTGCCCTTTTTCATATCAAAATACAGAAAAAGAATCGGTCTGGTTTACGGCGCAGTGCTTGCTGTCGCCTTTCTCGGAATAATGTCAACAATGATATGGAGCATCAACATAAGCGGAAACAGCACGGTAACCGACGAGCAGATTATAAAAGCGCTCGAAGAAGCCGGAGTAAGGCACGGCACATTCAAAAAAGACATCAACGCCGCACAGGTAAGATTCGATGTAATGAACAAAATACCCGAGCTCTCATATCTGACGGTAAACGTGCTCGGCTCATATCTTGAAGTAAAGGTTGCCGAGCAGACTGACGAGCCGCACATAGCCGACAAATCCGCACCCTGTGACGTTATCAGCACGGCAGACGGGCAGATAGCTGCACTTGAAGTTTATCGCGGCACACCACTCCACAAACAAGGTGAGGCAATACGTGCAGGCGAAGCGGTTGCAGGAGGATTCATCGAGCTGAGCGACGGCTCGGTCAAATTCTGCCACGCAGAAGCCTACGTATTGCTTCGCACTGACGTGCAATTTGGAATCACAGCAGAGCGAAACATAGAAACAATGAAAAAAGCCGATGAAAAATCACGGCTTACACTTCACATAATGGGATTTGATATTCCGCTTTACAAAAATCACGGGAGCAAACCCGACCTTGTCCGCACCCGCATACTGCTCATCAACGGTGTTTCAATGCCGTTTTCATTTACGCGGGAAATCAGCCGCACCTACTTACCGCAAAAGCTCGAAAGAAGCGACAAAATGCTGAAGCTTTCCGCCGCAGAAGAATATCTGACAAAGAAAACCGAGCTGTTGTGCAACGCACACGTATCCTCAGGTAAAGTCACGCTCGAACAGAGCTCAAACGGTATAACCGTAAAAGGAACATATTTTGCCGAAATCAGCACGGGCAAAGCCCAAGAAATGCTGACAGAATAAAAAAATATCGGAGCCCGAAACCGAGCTCCGATGTCTGCATAATTATTTCTTACGAAGTCTTGCTGCGTAGTAGATTGCTTCATAAAGCAACAGACCGCAACCGATAACAACCATCGCAACGAGAGAAGCACGAAGGTTGATTTCTGAACTGAAATTGATATCGAAAAGAATTTCCGTAGCAAGAATCAGCATTATTATCTGCGTGCCGATAGCCGTAACCACGTGACCGTTTTTGATAATTCTGTACGATATCAGTATCGTCATTATCGCTGACGATATGATGACCATAAGGCTGATGGGAAGAACAAACTTGTCGTACCAGCTTGCATTGTTGTTTACCCACGACAAGAACAACATATATAGCGAAACCACACCAAGACAAAGGCAAGCTGTAAGCGCAGGGCGCTTCGGACGAAGCACGGGAAGCACAACAACCATCCACAAGCACATAAAGAAGCCTATCATATATGCGGACCAGTACATTTTGCCTGTCTGAAGAAAATCGGGAATCCACTCGGGGAACCACTTCTGAATCAATTCGGGAGCTCCGAGATAGTCTATAACCAGACACATGAAAGCAGGGAAAGCTATAAGTGCGGATGCAATAGCCGCATAGCCTCTTGCCTTCTTGCTTTCGGGGGTATCTTTACTTGCCTTTTTTGATTCAGGTGCTGCCGCGGGAGCCTGCTGAACAGGCGGCTGATAACCGACAGGCTGCTGATAGCCGACGGGAGCCTGTACGGGTTGCTGATAATTAGCATAGGCCTGAGCAGGTTGCTGATAGCCGACGGGAGCCTGTACGGGTTGCTGATAATCAACAGGGGCCTGTACGGGCGGCTGATAATCAACAGGAGCCTGTACGGGCTGCTGATAGTCAACGGGAGCCTGTACGGGTTGCTGATAATCGGCTGACAACTCAATCGGCTGAGTTATATCGTTGCCGGATAGAAGCTTTGCATTACAGTGCGGACATACAACAGAGTTATCCGCTATCTGTTCTTTGCAGTTGTTACAAAACATTATGTATTCTCCT
Organism: Acutalibacteraceae bacterium; assembly: GCA_045650985.1. GTDB lineage: Bacteria > Bacillota > Clostridia > Oscillospirales > Acutalibacteraceae > UBA8612. The sequence continues at coordinate 5,177 of JAZRRT010000054.1, forward strand.
TTCGTATGTGAAATGGGATTTATTACTTACATTCTGATTCATATAATTCGCCTACGGCTGCCATAAAGGCTTTTTTGTTTTCGGATGCGCGATAACAGGCAATCAGATACCTTTCATCCGCATTGCATTTGCCGAGATTCTCTTCTTCAAAAATCCTTGAAGCAGCATAAGTGAATGATTCACTGTTGAACTCGGGCGCAATTACAGGTAAATCAAAGCCAACCAACGCGTTCATATCAACGCCAAAGATATGTGCAATCTTTTTAAGGTTTTCAATGCTCGGCTCTGTTTTACCGCTTTCGTAATACGCGTAAGCGGAACGGTCAAGCCCTATGACTTTTGCCACATCATCCTGCCTGAGCCCTGCAAGTTTTCTGAATTTTTTTAAATTTTCCGCAAACATTACGTTACCCCTTTCCTCGCTCCTTTAACTCAGAGATAGTCAGCGAGCGACGCAAGATCATCAACAACAACGCTTGCCGGAATTCCTGCGGTTGCATATTCCTCCGCTGTTGTAACGCCGCTGAGAACAAGCGCACACGGTATCGAATGATCTGCACCGATTGCAATATCGGTAGCAAGTCTGTCACCTATAAACGCTATCTCGTCACGCTCACAGCAGAGCTTCGACGTTATATAGTCAACTGTCTGTGTCATAGGCTTGCCCATAACAATAGGACGCTTGCCCGTTGATGCCGCAAACATCTCAATCATCGAGCCCGTGTCCGGCATAAAGCCGTCAGCCATCGGACAGTTAAAATCGGGATGAGTGGCAATATATACCGCACCGCCCGCGATGTAGTTTGCCGCCTTGTTTATCTTCTCATAGGTGAGGGTTGTATCAAAACCGAGCACAACAACATCGGGTGATTCATCAACAAGATTGATGCCTGCGCTGAGAAAATCATTTGTCAGCCTTTCGTTGCCGAGGAGATAAATCTTCTCGCCGCCGTGATTTTTCTGCAGATAATCAATGGTTACGTGCGATGAAATTATGATTTTGTCTTCAGGCACGGGATAGCCCATCTTCTTAAGCTTTTCACAGCAAACCTCAACATTGTTTGATGAGTTGTTTGTAAAAAAGCGGAAATCTCTGCCCGAAGCCAATGCTTTATCGATAAAGCCGTCTGCACCGGGAATTATCTCACCGCCGAGATAAAAAGTGCCGTCCATATCAATAATAAAATATTTTGTTTTTTCAAAAACAGATTTATTCATAAGTCAGAATATCCTTCTCCGTTCAGGAAGTTTTACCCCCGTTTATTATCAGAAATCGTTGTTGTTACCAAACACGCCTTGAGTTGAGCGCTCTTCATTTTTTTCATTGGTTTCTTCGATAAGTTTTACCGACACCTTAAACTCCGAAGTGTTGTATTTGCCGCCCGACTTCGTGATTCGGAACAAAGTAAGTTCGATTGTATCACCGACTGACGAATCCTCTATTTCCTCAAGAAGAACATCGGGGGTATCAAGATCCTTACCGTTAACGGCAATAATCATATCGCCTGCCTGCGCCTCGGTATCAACAAGCGGGCTGTTGGGATCGATTGAATAAATAACAAGCGAACCGCTGGGAAGATCCTTCATCTGAACAGCCATACCGTAAATATTACTTACGTTCGGAGAATCGTTCGCAACGTAAGATATACCGAGCTTTGCTCTGCCGGGAACGTAACCGTGAGAGATAACCTTATTGATAACCTCCTGCGCCTGAGTTATCGGAACTGCAAAAGAAATTCCTTCAAACTCTGTTGCGGCAATCTTTGAAGAATTGATGCCTACAACCTGACCGTACTCGTTAACGAGAGCACCGCCTGAGTTGCCGGGGCTGATAGCCGCATTATGCTGAATGCAGACCATATCGTAACCGATGCTGCTGGTGATGCTTCTGCCGATGGCGGAAACCTTACCGTCGGTAAACGTACCGAAAAGAGCTGAGCCGCCGGGATTACCGATTG
>JAZRRT010000055.1:0-21800 GCA_045650985.1 Acutalibacteraceae bacterium
TTCTACAACCTTTGTCATCTCAGCAGTACGAATGTCCGTTACAACAATTTCGCCCTGACAGAATGAAGCATAAAGCTCCTTTACCTGCTCACCGATTTTTTCATCGTCTGCACCGATAGTGCGGTTATTGTGAAGCAGCTCGTAAATCATATTTCCGGGAATAATTCTTTCCGGTGCGTGAACAAGGTGAATATCCTTGCCGATTACAAATCCGTTTTCTTCGATTACGGGGCGAACAAATTTATCAATCGTGCCGGGAGATACGGTTGATTCAACAATCACCGTTGCACCCTTTTTGCAAACCTCCATTACACTTTTTACAGCGGAAATAACATAGCATGCATCAATCTTTTTGGAGAATTTGTCATAAGGGGTGGGAACGGAAACGATGTAAGTATCCGTAACCTGATATTCTGTTGAAAACTCAATGCCGCTTTCAATCGCCTTGGCAAAAAGCTCGTCAAGTCCATCCTCCTTGAAGGTTGTCCTGCCTGATTTGAGCGTGTCAACAAGCTCCTTGTTGTAGTCTGTGCCTACAACCTCTACTCCGTGCGCCGCCATCATAAGCGCCGTCGGAAGTCCGATATAACCTAAGCCTATAACGTTTACCATAATTAATGAACCACCTTTTTATTTATTCGTTTGTTTTTGAATTTATTTTGGTTCAATCCTGTCGCTTTGTTTCCTTCTCTAATAAGCAAGCAGATTATTGTCATGTAGTACCACAAGTTATCATGAATAAATATGCCTATACCAATAAATCTTATCAAAATAATAAGTATCGGAACATAATATAATATGTTTTTAGGGAATTTTTTTATTGCTATAGATGATTTCAATACAAAAAGATATAAAATCACACCGATTGCACCGATGTAATACATCATTTCAAGATACGTGTTGTGAGGTGCTCTTTCCAACTGTATTCCAAGACCCGCTCCAAAAAACAGTATTTTAAAATCTTTTAACATAGTTTTTATATACTCCAACCAAATATCCGCTCTTCCGGTCGTCACAGAGGAAATATCCGAGCCGGAATCTTCGTTCAGTCTGAGGATATATGTTTCAACGGATTCTTTTGCAAAGACCAGAATCAAAACACCTGCCAGAATCAGTACAAAAGATAGCTTAAAGAATGCCGTTCCACCTCTTCTGAGGCTATTAAGAAGAAGTATTACAAGCATAACGGCAAGCACAAGAAGGAACGACTTGCTGACAGACATCAAACCGAAAACAGACAGAACGGCAAACAGGATCATATAAATCGGTTTCATTTTTTGAGTGCACATTGTTGTTACCAGACAACTCAACGCAACCGAAACATCCATAGTATAATAATTGGGATTGACATTAAGACCAACGAATCTTTCGGTATATTCTTCGTGACCGACCTTATATGCTGTATCAATGCTGAAGCTTTTAATAATCGGCAAATAGTCTCTCATTGCACCTATGGCAGAAGAAATAATTATACCAAAACAAAAAGCATATAATACATGCTGATAATCATATTCATCCGACTCCGTAGCTTCTCTGAGCATTGCAAAGCCGCAGACCATAGTTACAATCGTAACTATTTTACCCGGTCCCGAAATCGCTAAACAATAACCGGCAAAAATAAACGCAGTAAATAAAAACATACGGTTCAGTCTGCCTGTTTTGAAGATTATCCTCACAACATATATCGCAAAAAACACAGTAAAAAGACTTATCTGACCGGGACTTATTTTGATAATATTTGCAAACGGAAGCAAAAAACAAAGCACCGGTAGACAAGTGCCCAACGGCAAAAGAGCAACAACAGCTGCACCAACAAGTATAAGAGGATACACAAAGACATTGCTAACCGATCTCAGCATCAATAAGACGCTGAAAACAATTACCAAACCCATCAGCATATGCCTTTCTGATATCCTTGTTTTCATAAAACTTAAAGATTCTCCTTATACCATGAAATAGCCTGTTCAAGGCCGCTGTCAAAATCATAATCGGGATCGTAGCCGAGCAAAGCTTTGGCTTTTGAAATATCGGCGTTGCTGTGCTTTATATCACCAGCACGGTCGGGACCGAAATTCGGCTCTATATCAACACCGAGCGCCTTTGTGAGCGAATAGTAAATATCAATCAGATATTCTCTGCCGCCGTAGGCAATGTTAAATGCTTCGCCTGCAGCCTCGTGAGGCGCAAGGCAAGCCTTGAGGTTGGCTTCAATAACGTTTTCGATATATGTAAAGTCACGGGTTTGCTTGCCATCACCGTTGATTGTCGGGCTCTGACCGTTTATCAGCATCTTGATAAACTTCGGAATAACTGCGGCATAAGCGCCGTCGGGGTCCTGACGTCTGCCGAATACGTTGAAGTAGCGCAGACCGTATGTATCAAGTCCGTAGTGTCTTGTGTACTGCTTTGCCCACTCTTCGTCGCACATTTTAGTGAGCGCATATGGAGAAAGAAGGTTACCCTCAATTCCCTCTGTTTTTGGGAGATTAGGCTCATCACCGTATACGGATGAGCTTGAAGCGTAGACGAATTTTTTGACGTTATTCTGTCTTGCCGCTTCCAGCATATTGAGCGTGCCTGTGATATTGTTGGCACAGTAGAAAAGCGGCATCTCAATACTTCTGGGCACACTACCCCATGCAGCCTGGTTGAGCACATAGTCAACACCCTCGCAGGCTTTCATACAAGTGTCCAAATCTTTTATATCGCCCTTGATAAATTCATAATTCGGGTTGTCGGCAAACATATCAACGTTTTTCTGCTTGCCTGTCGACAAATCGTCAAGGCAACGCACACGGTAACCCATGGATAAAATAGCTTCGCAAAGGTTGCTGCCGATAAAGCCTGCACCACCTGTTACAAGGAACAGTGAATTTTCAGGAAATTTAAGATGTTTGTAGCCCATTTTATGCCTCCGGGTAGTTTACAATTGATGTTGCTTTTTTTAAATGCTTTTCAGAACCGTTGTCGCTTATCTTTTTTGCAGGTATACCGCCAACAGTGATATTCGGTTCAACATCTTTTACAACTACTGCATTGGCACCGATACAAACATTATCACCAATAGTTATATCGCCGATTATTTTTGCACCCGGTCCGATATATACATTGTTGCCTATTGTAGCGGATTTTTTTTCACCTGCATTTGCACCGATGTTTACTCCGCTGTGTATTCTTGCATTTTCACCTATTTTTGCGTTTGTCGAAATAACAATGCTTCCGTAGTGCACAATAGCAAGACCCGGACCACATACACCAAACGGAATTGAAAAGCCAAGCTTCATGCCGAGATTTCGGTATCTTAACTTCAATATCAGGCGGCTTAATGTTTTTTTATTTGTGCTTGCATAGTCAAGCTTACGCATAACACGCTCAAACTTCCATATTTCGTCACCGATAAATTTCGGTTTCTTTCCGGAAATTCCCAACGCAACACGATCACACTCCAGATAATACTTAAGTTGCTTTTTATCTTTAATCACTTTTCATCTCTCCTATTCTTGAGAATAGTGAATATTCCTTCAAGTTTTTCCACTGCTGCTTCAGCAGAAAAATCAGCGGCTCTTTCGCTTGCGAGTTCACCGTATTTTTTCATAAGTTCTTCATCCGAAAGCAGATGAACAATCGCTTCGGCAAGCTGAGAAATTGCAAGCTGCTCGCCGCAGGAATCGTAACGGGGAGTAATTATGCCGTAATCACATTCTTTAAACGTATCCTCAGCAAAAGAGTAATCACAATTTTTCATCAGAATTTCTGCGGGACCTGTAAGACAGTTTGTACTGATAACCGGCAGAGAAAGCGCCATTGCTTCAGCCAACACATTAGGGAAACCCTCGCTGCGCGATGAAAGCACAAATGCATCACAACGAGCCATATATTTATACGGGTTTTTCTGATAACCTACAAAATAAACATCTGCTTCTATAGCGGCTTCTTGAGCAATACTGACACATTTATCTTTAGGCTCACCATCACCGATGAAAGCAAGACCTATGTCGTCCATTCTGTCTTTACATTCTTTAAATGCGAGTATAAGGTTTTCAAAAGCCTTTTCCTTGCAGAATCTGCCAACCGCAACAATTACTTTTTTGTGGGAGTTTCTGAAGTTTATAAAAGCTTCATCGTCAATCGGCTCTTTGGACTGATCAAGTATTTTTTCAACGTCTATGATATTGTGTACCGCAAACGCCTTATCTGCATCTTCAGGGTAAAGGCTTACATAATAATCGCGGATGTACTGCGAGTTGCAGATAACTCCGTCAGATGTATCAAGATTTTTCTTGTACACCTCGGGTTTTGCTGCCAATGCACCGAAATCTCGGATTGATATTATTTTGATGCAATTCTTGATTTCGAGTGTATTGATCGGATTTTTTTGCCAAGCAAAAAGAAAAACAACATCGTATTTTTCTTTTTTTATCAGTTTAATCAACCCTATGCATCTTTGTATTGCCGTAATGATTTTCTTTACAATATTTGTTCGTGACGGTAGCTTCATGTCAATAAGCTTTCCGCCATAGGGATAAACAATCTGGCTACCGTCAAAAAGAACCGTTGTTACATCATGTTTTTTTGCAAGAGCAACGGATATATTTGCCGCACTTCGCTCAGTACCTCCGATACACAGTGATTCTTTTAAGATTGCTATTTTCATCGTTTATCTCCGTTTAATAATATTAGTTGTGTTAAAGCCTCCAATACAGATATCCTACATCGGCATAATCTTTTTTGTCGAGCACACCTTTTACGTCGATAATAACTTTCTGACTATCGGAAGAACCGAACATAGCCGCAATATCATCAGCTGTAAGCTTGTTGAATTCAGCGTGAGCAACGGCAAGAATAACGGCATCCATATCTTTTACATCCGAAACATCGCAGAATTTTATGCCATAGAGTCTTTCCGCTTCGTCTGCATCGGCCTGCGGGTCGGCAACAACAGGCTCAATACCGTATTCCTTAAGCTCGTTTATGATATCGATAACCTTTGTGTTTCTGGTATCGGGACAATTTTCTTTGAAAGTAAAGCCAAGCACTGCAACCTTTGCAGTCTTAACATTAACACCAACGTTTATAAGCTTTTTGACGGTGTTTTCCGCAACGTACTTGCCCATATCGTCGTTAATACGTCTGCCTGCAAGAATAACCTGGCTGTGGTAGCCGAGTTGCTCTGCTTTATATGTAAGATAGTACGGGTCAACACCGATGCAGTGACCACCGACAAGACCGGGGAAGAACTTGAGGAAGTTCCACTTTGTGCCTGCAGCTTCAAGCACTGCCTTCGTATCTATGCCCATCTTGTTGAATATGATTGAAAGCTCGTTCATAAACGCAATGTTTATGTCGCGCTGACTGTTTTCGATAACCTTTGCCGCTTCGGCAACCTTGATGCTCTCTGCACGATGAACGCCGGCTTCAACAACAAGCTCATAAACCTTTGCAACCGTATCGAGCGTTTCTTCATCCATACCCGAAACAATCTTGACAATTGTTTCAAGGCGATGCACCTTGTCACCGGGATTGATACGCTCAGGTGAATAACCGATTTTGAAATCGACACCGCATTTAAGACCGGATTCTTTTTCAAGAATCGGCACGCATATATCTTCTGTAACACCGGGATAAACTGTTGATTCAAAAACAACAACACTGCCCTTTGTAAGGTTTCTGCCAAGGATACGGCTTGCACCTTCAACAGGTGTAAGGTCTGGTGTGTGATCATCGTTTACGGGTGTGGGAACAGCAACGATGTGGAATTTTGCTTCTCGGAGCTTTGTTTCGTCAGCGGTAAATTCAACCGTCGTTGCCCTGATTGCATCATCACCGACTTCAAGCGTCGGATCAATTCCGCTCTTATAAAGCTCAATCTTTTTTTCGTTGAGATCGTAACCGATAACGTCAGCTTTTTTTGCAAAAGCAACAGCAATCGGCATACCGACGTATCCTAATCCAACAAGAGATATTTTTTCTTCTCTGTTGATTATATTTTCATAAAGATTCATTGTATCATCCTCTGTTGATCGATTTAGGGTGAAATAAGTTGTTTCAAAAATTAAATTTTTCCATATTCCTTAAAACCTTGCTTCATCAATTTGCATACTTTAAAGAAGCTATAATCTTTTGAAACGTTTCTTTTTCCGAACGCAAAATAGTAAACAAACAGATTTTTTAATACCGGGAACGCATTTGCAACCAGAATGCCCTTGTCTATGAAATACTTATCGTTAAAACCCGTAAACCACGAGGATTCCTCTTGCTTTACTTTTGCAATTACGGTAGGCGCTATATAAATTTTAAGCCCTTTTCTGAAAGCTTCACGGATAAAGAGAGAATCCTCACCCGAACAGTATTTTGCTCCGCCGCCATACAGAGTGGAATAAGAAAGACAGTTTTTTTCAATGGCTCCCCTTCGGATAACCGCGCGCGCTGTACCGTATCGCATAGAGTTCCATAAATGCAATCTTTTGAATTTTTTGGTCTGCTTTTTGCCCGGTGTGAATCGATTGAGGTATTCCAGATTAAAAATAATCATATCCGCTTGAGGAATTTTACTAAAAGCTTCTTCTATAATCTGAGCATAACCATCCTCAAAAATCATATCCTGATCGGCATTGATTACATATTCACCTGTTGCATATGCAAGTGCTTTATTGCGGTTTTTACCCACGCCGCGATCGGCAGAAGAAATAAGCTTAACCGTATTTCCGTCAGGCTGTATATATTCACGGTAGCTGTGCTCATCACACTGATTTGCAAGTATTGCATCAGTTTGTAAATTCATTGTACTGTACAGCTCATCATTATGTTGGTTCATACACGCAACCAATACTTCGATTTTACTCATAATATTACTACCGTCACTTCAGTTTTTTTATAAATTCCTTGTAATCCTGATCAATGCTCCAGAGGGACGCATGAGATGCGTAAAGTGCCTTTGTTTTTTCATCCGGCATTTCCATAAATCTGCTGCCGTATCTGTCTGCCAGATAATTTTCCGCTTTGTCAGGAACACAGAGTGACACCTGTTCAAACGGAACATATTTGCCCTCTCCGAAATAGCTGCTGTCGTAGAAACTGTTGGCAAATTTTGCCCGTCCGAATACATGAGCATATTCGACAGCATGGTGTGAATTATACTTTCGGACTAACCGTAACAGAAGCTTTTTTACGGGTTTTGTCACAATGCATTTTGTGATGAAGAGCTCAATCTTTTTCTTTTTGCTGTCCGTAGTGTAATTTGTTCTCAGCAATGCACTTGCCTTGAGCAATCCGCCTGCATAATACTGTACCTTTTTTCCTAAACTGCCCGATGGTGCATTGTTAAGGCACATAATATCAACAAATATGCCCTGATGACCCTTGGGCAATATGGGATTGTAGCAAGTAGTTCCGTTCATTCTGATTTTGGAGAAGAAGTACGGGTTTTCCTCTGTATCTTCTTTTTGAAAATAGAACTTATCTTTATCAAGATACTTCTCACAGCATTCTGCGAATTTAACATAATTATCGTATGTCATAAAAATATCAAGGTCATCATCCCAAGGAATAAATCCGCCATGCCTTATTGCACCCAAGGCAGATCCACCCATCAGATAGTAGGTTATGTTGTGCTCCTTGCAGAAGCTGTCAATATAAACCATAATTTCAAGTATCTTATCCTGTAGAGGTAAAATCCCGTAAGAATCCTCAAGATCATTTCTCACATACTTATACATGTGTTAATCTCTCTCTTAATATAGTTGATGAAATTCCTTCTGTGTGCTGAAGATATACAACAGAACAGCCGACTTCCAAAAATTCTTTTTCATATTTTTCCCATGCCGGCGTTCCCTGCCAGTCTGATCCGACGAACACAGCATCAACATCATATTTTTTTACAGCAGAAAGCTTATCCATATCGTTCTGCAGTACAACCCTGTCTACATATTTTATCGCTTCAACAATTTCTACTCTATCTTTTTCACAGATTATAGGAAATTTGTTCTTTCTGCTTAGGCACAATGCATCGGTCGTTACACCAACTATAAGGTACTCACACTGCTCCTTAGCTCTTTTGAGAATATTCAGATGGCCGATGTGAAACATATCGAACACACCTGTTGTGTATCCGACTTTATATTTTTTCTCTTCCATGTATTGTCCTCATTTCCTGTACTTCTTGAAAGCATTGAACATATAGCCGAGCATTGCGCTTGAACTTTTAATAAGGTTCATATTAAGTGCTTTGCGATATATCTTCCATCTTTGTTTTGCAGCGTTAACCTTGTTGAACGATCTTGAGCCCGAGCTGTACCTGTAATATACAAGAACATCGGATATTCCGACGGCTTTGGCGGGTATGCTCAGCAGCTCCATCCACAGAACATAATCTTCATGGTAAAACTCTTTTTTGAACGGGTGCTTTTTAAACATATTCGCTTCGACTATTGCCGTTGAACAGCCGATTTCATTGCAGTAAAGCATTCGTTTGTAAGAAACATTCTCGGGAACGATAAACGGGTGCATGATCGGCTGATCGTTCTCATCAATAAAGCTGTAAGAAGAGTAAGCTATCTGAGCGCCGTTCTCCTTAAGCAGCTTTATCTGCCTTTCGATTTTGTCTTCGACCCAGACATCGTCGCTGTCAAGCAGCGCAATATACTCGCCCGAAGCTTCCCGAATACCTCTGTTACGTACAGCGGCAACGCCCTGATTCTTTTCGCTCTCAAGCACCTTTATGCGCGGATCTTTTTGCTCGTATTCGTGCATAATCTTCAAGGAATCATCTTTTGAGCAGTCGTCAATCAAAATAATCTCCAGGTTTTTGTGAGTCTGCTTCAGCGCAGAGTCGAGCGTTCTTGCCAGATATTTAGTTGCGTTGTATACCGGGATTACTACTGATACCAAAGGCTCCATAAAAACAATCCTTTCTTTCAGATAAATCTGATATTACTTGCTTTTGTTCGCTTTATTCGCCATAGCTGTTGTCTGACCTTCGGCTGTGCCGCTTGTACTTTCCTTGATGAACAGGATTTTGATGGTTGCCATAATCAACTTGAGATCCTGAACGGTTGACATTTCGTTTATGTACATAAGATCCATCTGAAGCTTATCAGCAGGCTCTGTGTTATATCTGCCGTAAACCTGAGCAAGACCTGTAAGACCTGCTTTCACCTGCAAACGAAGATTGAATGCAGGATACTCCTTAAGATACTGTGCTGCAATTTCGGGACGTTCGGGACGAGGACCGACGATTGACATATCACCTTTGAGAATATTGAAGAGCTGTGGCAGCTCATCAAGTCTGCAGGTACGGATAAATTTGCCTATGGGAGTTATGCGGTCATCGTTGTCAGTTGCCAACCTTGCGACACCATCACTTTCTGCATTGACACGCATACTGCGAAATTTATATATTTTGAATTCTTTTCCGTTTTTTGTCAGTCGCACCTGCTTATACAGTGCAGGTCCCTTGTCATAAGCTCTGATTGCGATTGCTGTAACAACCATAACCGGGCTGAGGACTATGATACCGACAAGCGAACAGACTATATCGATAAAGCGTTTGATAAACAGATACTCCGCATTGGGAACAGCTCTTGAAATTTCAAACGCAGGTACACTGAACATATCAAGATGAGTTGCGCCCATCATAATTATGTCGCCGGTATACGGTGCGGTGTAGCACTGAATGTTTCTTTCAATACAGTACTCAAAAATCGTGTTTCTGTCACGAGGAAGAAGATCAACAACGAAAACAACCTCGCAGTTATCTATGTATTTGCTCCAGTCGCTGTCGTCAACATACTTCACGATATCGATAATTTCAAAGTTCTTTTTGCGGGAATAAACCTCTTTAAGTCTTAAGAGGTCTGATTCCTCACGGTACAAAACAACCGTCTTTTTAGGTTTATTAAGCCTGAAATAAATACGGTTAACAATAAGAGTCCATAAGCAGCTCGCAACAGATTGCAGAATAAAGAAAACTGCAAGCGGCAATGGATTGAACACTTTTGAGTTGGCCACTACAAACACTACATAAAAAGCAACGTTTGTAATAAAGATTGAAAGCGCTTGTGAATAAATCAATATTCCGCAGTTTGTCATTCCGAAACTGTATGCCTTATAAATTCGCAAACAAAAACAAAGCAAAGCGGTATAAAGACCGACAAAAATCAGGAATCTTGTGTCACCGACACCGTAGCTGTTGTATCTTGAATTGTAGAAATCAAGACAGACTGCAAAAATACCGATAGTCAATATCAGGTGAAATAGTTTGCACGCTCTGATGATTGTCGTATAAGCAAATATTTTGTTTTTATTGTTTTCTTTGCTCACTATAATCCCACGCTTTCAAACAGGATTTTTATTTCATCCGCATACTCAGCCGACACGCCTTTGAGGTTGGCAAGGTATGTTTTTCTGAAATTCTTCTTTTTTCCGAACATTAAAGAAAACAACCGACAAATTTCGCAAATCGGAGTTAAAAAGCGGTATTTCTTTACTATCGGATACGTATATGCCAAATCCCGGTGCGGAACAAAAATCCGCCTGAGGATGTGTTTTCTTTTTCCGCCGTGATGCTGTTGGTTTGACAGCAGACGGGTTTCTTTTGTGCCGAACATACCGCCTTTAAGGATGTAGTTTTCCAAAAGCTGTGTTGTTTCGGTGTGTGCTTCTCCTGAAAACCACACGCGGCTCAGCTGCTCGGCGCATTCGGCAAATTTAAGCAGGGCGCTTTTTTTCAGCAGCTGCTGTGCTTCCCGGTCAGTGCAGTTGATTTGGCGGTTGAGCAACCACAAATCGAGGAACGGACGCACTCCGCAACCGCCCTGAACAATATGCTTTGCCATATGTGATATGTGGTAAAGGTAGAAGAACGGGTTGCTCAGCTTATATCTGAAGCTGTTTTCACTGTACGGCTCAGCATAATCCCAAACCTTGTCGAGGATTTTATATGCCGCGAGCTTGTGTTCTTTTTCAATCAGACGGAAGTGAAGCTCTATGAGTATTTTTCCGTCGGGTGTGAGTGTTGTATCGTGAGGGGTACTGCAAGTTTGCCTGTAACCCAGACATTCTTGAATCAGCTTTGAGGCTGAATCAAAATCCTGCTCACGAACAAGTATATCTATATCGACACTTGAGCGCATCCACGCTTCGGGGTAGAGATTTTTAAGCACCGCACCCTTGAGCGGTATGTATGGTATCTTGCCGTCTTCAAGTGTTTTGCATACGCTTTCCAACGCGTAGTTCATTTTCTCGCTTTTGAACACGGCGTTATACAAACGGTCCGTGTAAGCCTGAGCGGCGCTGCCGCTGAGCAATTTATTTTTATTCAGGTTTGAAGCGACGATGTGTGCTGCACCGTGCTCATTCGCCTTAACGAACAAATCAATAACAAACTGTTCGTCGGACATAAGGTCAGGCGGCAAATCAACCTGCCTGCCGCAAACCTCATTGCCGATGAGCTGTATTAATATTTCGTTTGTCCGCTCCATTGGCTTGCTCCAAAACTTAGTCTTTTTTGTTTTTCATTCGTTTGAGTTTGTTGCGCACCCGAAAAATCATCGAGCGCACGGGAAACAGCAGTTGCCACAAAAAAACCTTTGTGCGATATTTGACCGAGCGGCACGAAAAAGCCTTGCCCTTACACTCAATATCGCTGACAGCCGCTATAACCGTATCGGGCGAAACCGTTTCGCACCATACCTGCGCATCACCGTTCATTATCAGACTGCCGTCGGATAAAACGCGCTTTACCCTGTGAAGCACAAGCTCACCCGAGGAGCGTCTGAAAAGAAGAATGCGCCCTTTTTTTATATCCTGCGGTCTGCATTTTTTCAGTTTCACAAAATCTCTGCCATGCACCAGAAACGGATTCATACTCGAACCTGATACGCAGAGCGTAAAGCTTCCGCCTGCGTTAATTATTTCTTCCAGCGAAGCGGAGATTTCCGAAGTTGAAAATTCAATTTTTTCCATTTTCAAAAACCTTACCGTATGTAAGTTTTACTGCCGCCTCATCGGGTCTGCACTCAAGCAGCCACATCGGCACGTTTTTCACGAGAGTATCGATTGTGCGGAAAGCCTCTGTCAGGCACTCCGTATCCCAATGCGGTAAAAAAACGTGAGGCATAAAATTTTCTATTGCCTTTGCAGCGTCGAGCCTTGTGATTTTGTTTTCCGCTGCCTGCCTGAGTATAACGATACCCTTGAGCGCCGTATTTGTGTTAAGGCAGTAATCCGAAGAGCCTTTCCACGGGCAGCCGTAAGCAAAAGAGCCGTCATCCGTACAACGTACAAATGCCTTGTCGCCGTTTATTATGTCGGCACCCGCATACCTTTGCCAGAGCTGTGCCTGCGTTGTTTTGCCGACACCCGAATAACCTGCAAAGATTATTCCGTCACCGTTGAGGTCGATAACGGATGCGTGCATAAACACCGTATTAAGTTTTGCAAACCTTGAGCATATCGCGGCAAGCGGCAACGAATGCTCCGAGCAGTTGTTTCTGCGCGTGAATACGGTGCACCTGCCCCAATCGGCATCGGCAAGCAGAAGCTCACCGTTATCGAGCCTGAGCACGCGGTCTGACGGTTTGTCGGTGTACTGTATTCCGTGCATCATATTCATTTGTGCAGCAAACTCAAGCTTCATTACGGGTGTTTCATCCGTATCACATTCAAAGCCTTCTACAAAAGCCGAATAATCCGACTGCCACTCAAGCGGAATATCCGCAATACGGATAATCATCCGGCGAAATTGTAAGACATGCAGTTGAAATAAGGTTCCATACCGTATAATCTCAGCTCGTTATAATAGTCCATAAAGCTTGGAGAAGTATTTTTTACCGGAGCTGACATTATACCCATATAGTAACCGCGGCAACCGTCAATTTCGTGAGTGAATTTGATAACTGCCGAGCCTGTAACTTCCGAGATACCGCCCGAAGCTGCGGCAATGCTCTCCTTGATATTTATTGCAATAAGTTTACTCTCGGGAACGACATATTCTTTTTTCATATCAATTCTCCTTTTTCCGAGTATAGATTTCATATAATTTTTTTGCCGCTTCGCAGAGGCTTTCAGCCACCTTTTCGGGGTCTGAGCTTTCTGCGCATAGCGTGCCGGGGCAACGCTGGCAAAATTCTTTCCATTCACAGTCACCGCATTGAGCGGGACTTTTTATTTTTTCAAGCTTTTCGTGCAAATCCGCATAATCGCGTTTCAGATTGCCCGACCAGCTTGTGAAAGGCAGATTCATAAATGCACACAGCTGAAGGTGACCGTTCCACGTTACCCACAGCGATGTGCGGTAGCTTGCGCACCACGCAAACGGTGAGGCAAGCGGCGGAAACTTGCTCCGCTCCAACTCTTCAAGCGTAAGCTCTTCGGGAAAATCACTCAGCGCAAACCGTGATGAGCTGATGCTGTTGATTGAATTTCTCGAAGAATTGACGACTGATATCGTGTGCTGCATCGGCAACCCTTTTTCACGGGCAAACGCATAAATCTTCTGCAGGTCGTCTGCATTTTCTCTGACAATGGTTGAAGTCAGTATAAGCGGTACACCTTCTTTGACAAGCAGGTCAATCGCTTTTGAAACACGCGTAAAGCCATCTGCTGAGCCGCAGGTTCTGCGGTATGTTTCGTTGCTTGCGCCGTAAACGGTAAGCTTTATGCGATACGGCATACCGTACGCACGGAATTTTTCAATCGCACTTTCATCGATAAGAGAGCCGTTTGAAAGCACGGTGATGAGAAAGCCCATTTTGTTCAGCTCTGAATAAATTTTCCAGAACTCGGGATGAACAAAAGGCTCACCGCCCGTAAGCGAAATTTCAAGCGTGCCCGCTTCTTTTGCCTGGCGCGCAATTTCGAGCCATTCATCTGCGCCGAGCACCCTGCCCTGCTTTTTTGCGCCATCTTCGTTCAGGTGAACGTAGCACATAACGCAGTTGAAATTGCAAAACGGTGTCAGCTCAAAATTTATATTGAGCGGAACGTTTTTTTCTCTCGCCCAGGCTCTGAGCTGCTGCATATATCCGCTTGGCGGAAGTGCGCAATCAATCATATCAGAGCACCCTGTTCTTTGAGACCCGCAACGAACTTTTCCGCATCTGCAATTGCCGTTGCACCGTCAATTTCGTAGTTATCGGTAAGTATGTTTGCAAGAGTCTGAATATCGGCGCCGTTTTCGAGCGCACCCCACAGCAAAGCACCGCTTTCGCTCAGCGCTATCATTCCGTGGATTTCGTTTGTCTTTGCGCCGACGGGCACTGCCATTGTGTTGCCGCCTATTTCACGGATTATGAATCCGTCTTTAACTTTATAAGTCATAAATTCAAGTCTCCCTGTAAAGAGTAAGGTTACCGCTCTCATTGAGTCGGTATACTCTGTTGCAGTAATTGAGCATACTCGGTCTGTGCGTTGTGATTACGCAGGTGCGGTTGGGGTATGCCTTCATCATATTGCCGAGCACTTTTTCTTCCGTTTCGGCATCCAGCGCACTCGTCGCCTCATCCATAACAAGCACGGGCGCATTGCGAAGGAGCGCGCGAGCAATTGAAATACGCTGAATCTGACCGTCGGAGAAATTGGCACCTCTTTCGCTGATAGGTGTGTTCATTTTTTCGGGAAGCTTATCGATAAAGCTCCACGCCTCGGCAACCTTGAGCACCTCTTCAAGCTCTTCATCCGTTGCTTCGGGGCGGACGATACGAAGGTTATCCGCAATCGAGCCCGAGAAAACTGCGTTGCCCTGAGGCACGTAAGAGCAAAAACGTCTTGTACTGTCTGAAACGGTAAGATTCTCACCGTTGCGGGTTGTCACCGACATTCTGCCGGAATCGGGGCGTACCAGCCCGAGAATAAGACGAAGTATTGTCGTCTTGCCCTCACCCGACGGGCCGACGAGAGCTATCGTTTCGCCGGGCAGCGCCGAGAAGGAAATATCGTTGAGCACGGCGTGCTCCGCATCGTTGTAGGTATACGTTACGTTTTCGCAGTTAAGCGTAAGACCGTCTGCCCGTGCGCTTGACTGCATTGCCTCGGCCTTTTCGCCTTCCTCGTCGCTTTCGAGTGAAAGGTCGGTAATTTCCATAATTCTGCCTGCCGCCGTTGCGATTGAAATCGCACTCGGGAACATACCGACGAGCGAAGAGAACGAAGTAGTGAGCTGACCCGAAATCTGCAGGAAAAGAAGCATCGTGCCGTATGAAATCGCACCGTTCCAGAGTCTGTAAACACCCCAGCCGTAGCAGCTGTACGAAACGATAAGCCCTATAACCGACAGACAAAACGACATTATCAGCGAAAACTTATCCTGCCTTAGTCTGACCGAGCGGTACTGACCGAGGTAACCGCGCATCTGACCGACGTAACTGCCTGTCAGGTTGAATGCCTTGATGGTCTGAAGATTCTGCACGGATTCGGAAACGAAAGAAAGTATCGTGCCGTTTATCTCGCGGCTCTGCTTGCTGTACTTGCGGATGGTTTTGGTAGAAACCCTTGAAGTAAGAACAAGAAAAGGTGCACTCATAAGAGCAAAAACCGCCATAGTCCGGTCGTAATACAAAACAAGCGCAAGACAGCCGATAAAGGTTGTCAGCTTTGTGAAGATGCCGGGAATAAACGTAACTATACTGTTGGACAACGCGCCCGCGTCACCCTCGACTCTGTTGAGCAGGTCGCCCGAATGGTATTTGCCGATACGGCTCCAATCAGAAAAGATAACGTGCTCGTATACGTTGCCGCGCACCTCGTTGTTTATTTTCGTGCCGACAACGGTTGCAACGCGTGACATTGACGTGTTGAGTACAATCTGAAGCACGGCTAACCCTACCGCAACAGCGGCGCTGACCAAAAGCGCTTTGACGTCACGGGAAGCAGCATCGCCCGAGGGGACAACGGCATCGATAAGGTGTTTTGAAGCAACGCTTACGCCAAGCCCCGTCAACGTGTGCGTGACACCGATGAAGATATACAGGAAAATGTACGCACGGTATTTTGAAACGTAGCGTAAAAGCCATTTCCACTCTTTTGAAACAGAGCGCAGCAAAGCCCTGTATTCACCAGTTTTTTTCATACTTTTCTTCCTTGACGATAAAAATCATTTTCCATTTTGAATTATAACACAGCGATTTTTTTGATGCAATATGTGTCTTATAATAAATATATAAAAATTTTGGTTTTGCGCGCGTAAAATAAGGCAGTGCCGCACACTTTGTGCAGCACTGCCCTCAACAATATTCTGTATTGATATATTACGAATCAGGAACCTTTGCGGCGTTTATCCTTGCCGTAGCCGTAACCGTAACCGCGGCCGTAACCGTGACGATAGTATCTGTGATATCCGCCGTACTTGTAATAACCGCCGTATCCGCCGAGACCGCCTGCCGCACCGTTGAGGATACAGCCAAGGAATCTCGCATCGGTTTCGAGCAGCATATTGATGCCCGAGCGTATTGAATTCTGCATAACGGCATCCTGTCGGATAACGTAGAGAATTGCATCGGCAGCGCCGGCTATAATTGCCGCGTCCGAAATAACACCGCAGGGAGGTGTATCGATAATGATAAGGTCGTACTCCTCTTTGAAGCGGCTGAGCATATTGTTAATTCCGGACGTACGGATTACCCTTTGCAATGACTGGGGAGAAGTATCAAAGGTGAGTAAATCAAATCCCATCGACTCAACGTGACGGATGCTGAATTTCGACTCCTTGTCCGTTGTTACGGGTTTGAGCTCCTCCTTGCCGAGCAATGACGTAATGCCCGAATTACGAAGGTCACAGTCAAATACAAGCACCTTTTTCTCACTCTTTGCAAAAATAGCGGCAAGGTTTGTCGTAACAATCGACTTGCCCTCGTTGGGCGCAGTGCTTGTGACAACAACCGTCTTTTCGCCATCTTTAAGGCTGCTCTGCACCGCAACGCGCAAAAGCCTCAACGACTCAAGGAAGCCGTTGCCGATAAGCGGATTGGTAAGAACAATATCGGTGTTGATTTTGCGGCGGTACTTTTTGAATATAACCTGAGGCAAAATGCCGATACAGTGCTGGTTGAGGATATTGTGAATATCTTCCTTAGTGCGTATTGTTTTACGCATAATTGCATAAATCATAATCCACGCCACACCGACAAGCAGACCGACAGCCGCAGCCGTAAGCACGGACTTCTGCCACGCCATTTTATTTGACGGAGTGGTGGGAACAATCGGCTCGCTTATCATAAGAAGCTTTGTGCGGCCGATAATATAATCTGCAACCGTGCCGTAATTATCAATAACGGACAGCAGTGCTTTATAGGTAAGCTCGGGGTCGCCTCCGCGAGCCGTAAGCGTGACCATATTCGTGCCCGTAACACAGTTTGCAGTAATGCTTGCAGGCATTACAGAAACACCTAAATCGTCACAGACCTGCATTTTGAGAACGGAATTTCCGACAACGAACGGGAATACCGTTGCCAGCTGGTCAGCCGTATCTCTGTCGTAGTAGAAAGAGTATGCCGAAACACCGCCCTGACCCGAAAGAACCTTGTTCTCCGTCTGAACGGTAAAGGTTGCAGACACGGTATACTCGGGCACAAAACGCACGTAGCTTCTGTAAAACTGCACACCGCCGAACACGACAGCCAGCACAAGCGCAATCCATCCGAACTTGATTATTCCGCGCCACAGGTCGCTCAGCAACACCTTTATCTCCACGCTGGAAGCGGCTTCGTTTGCTTCGTTTGTTATTTTCTTGTCACTCATAACAATAAACCGCTCCTGTTAATTAAAAGATGTGTTGTCCAGACCGCCGGCCGAAAACTCCTCATTTGAGGCATTTTCAACCGTAAAAGGAACGCTGCTGAACTTTGAATGGTTTTTGTAATAGGCCGAATGGCCGTAATAACCCATTTCATCGCTGCCCATCTGACCGAACAGCGTAAAGGGCTTGTAAACGTCGTTCAGAACACAGCCCGCAAGCTTACCGCCCGCATCGGAAATCGAAAGAATCGCATCGTTGATATCCCTGACCGGAACAACGTCTGTTCTTATGACGAGCAAAGCTCCGTCAACAATATTTGAAATAGTAAGCGCATCTGCCGAAACGGATGACGGCGGTGTATCGATGATAACAAAATCAACCTTCTCGCGCAAAACAGCAATACATTTTTCCAGCATATCGTTCTGAAAAATCACAGAAGAATCCGGACAGGGCTTTTTGTTGAAAGCAATTATCAGGTCACTCTTCCTGTAACGGAAAAAGCTGAATTTGCTGAAAGAAACCTTCTGCGACAAAACGTCGGCAAAGTCTGTCGTAAGCTCTTTTTCAAAGTCGAAAATCTTATGCATTGACGGCTTGCGAACGTCAAGATCAAGCAGCGCAACACGGTAGCCTCTGTTCGTCAGAGCGATTGCTATATTGGCCGCAATCGTTGATTTAGCTTCGTTTTCGGCAACACTGAGAACCTCGAAAACGCGCTCGTCCCTATTCCTTTTTGCATACTCGAGCTTTGTGGCGATACGCTGATAATCCTCGGTGAATTTAAGGCTGGAGTACGCATCGTTTATGAGCATTGAACGCTTCTTGCGCTTAAGCTTTTCTTTAAACGAAAGGTGCGCTCTCTCGTGCGATATGGTGCCTATCAGCTCGCCGTCAATTTTATCCTCAAATTTTTTCTCCTCTTTCACGGTTTCTCTCAGCAGAGAGAACAGAGCAATAAGCCCCGCAACAAAAATCATCGCCAGCAGGACGATGTGATTTCTGTACCGTGTAAGAACGGAATTTGACGGTGACATCGGCATTTTAGGAGCAGACAGCACGTCTATTACGGCATCCGTAAACACAAACTCCGAAACCTTCGGATAAACCTCAAGCACGGAAGTCAACAGCTTAAACGCCATCTCAGGAGACTCCGATTTGACGGAAACATTCATAATATTCGTAGAGCCGTTGACCTCTGCAGAAATTGTACCGTTAAAGCTGTCATAACCAAGATTTTCCGCCGCAAGCTTTTTGAGCGACGGCTGCTTGAAAACCTCGGTGAAGATAGTCGCCATCTCGGAAGAGGCGGAAAGGCTGCTGTACATTCCGTTTGTTCCGCTCTTTGAGCGCACAACAAGAACCGCGCTGCTGGTATACGTCGGTGTATACACGCTCTTTTCATAGACGCTTATACCCATCCAAGCAATTACAGCGGCAAGAATTACCGCCCAGAAGTTGCGGACAAGGTCTTTGATAAGGCTGTTCCATTCAAACGTTATCGAAAAATTTGAGTTTTTGTTTTTCAAGTTTTATCACTCCTCTACAACAACGGTCAGAATGGAATGACCCTCGTAACCCGTGGTGGTTGTAATATAGTAATGCACGTTGTACGTGCCGGGAACGTTGCTGTCGAAATTGGTGGAAATAAGCATTCCGTAATCGTTCATTACAACGCCGTCAATGGTAACTTCTTTGATATAATCCTCAAAGACAGGGCGCGGTGAGCCCTTCTTGAGATAAATCAGGCTCTTTTTGAGCGCAATCTGCGGCGCCATTGTTTCGTTGCCCTCAACGTGCACCGTAATGTCAAGATAAATCGTGTCGCCCATACTGTTTGAAGCCTGAAGCGAAACGTTGAAAACACCTGCAGTATTTTCAACGTAGTCCGTTGCCACAATCGTAACCTTGTCACTGATGTCACCGTCAATGCAGTCTCTTGCGCCGACTGCTTCGTGAATATTCATCTCCTCTTCAACCGAGTAAACAAGAACGCGCTTCATATAAAACTCGGGTGAAGTATAGTCGGTATATTCGAGCGTACGTACTGCCTTTGCGACGTGGTTATCGTTGTCCGTAACGGCATAGGTTATTGTGCATACACCGGGACGGATGAACTTTGAAATTGATTCGACAATAACCTTCTGCGTTATGTCGCCGTCTTTACCGTCGGTTGCGGTAACGCCTTCAAGCATTTTTTCTTCAGGGTCGTTTATGCTGACCTTGAGAGTATCCTGCGGCACCGTAATTACAGGCTGTGTTCTGTCGGTTGTAAGCCTGTCGACAACCGAAAAAGCCACGAACGCAGCAAAAGTTACCGCGAACAGAATCAGTATTATTTTGCGAAGTGTTTTAATCATAGTCTGTCACCGTATTTCATAGTTGTTTATGACGTGTTGCGGATTTATTCTGAAAAGAATATCGGCATATTCATAAGAAAAGTTTTCGCATACAAATTCGTGCGCCTGCGAAAGGTCGGGCGTGCGTCCGTACTGGCTGTGGGCATCGCTTGCAACAAAATCCGCAAGCCTTTTTTCGAGCACGCTGTTCGCCGTTCTTTTCGGCATCATACCGAAATCACCTTTGAGGCTGCCTGCGTTTATCTGAATCAGCGCACCGAGCCCGCGAAGCTTTCTGACGGCATCTCTGTCTTCGCCGACGAAAGCATACCTCTCGGGATGCGCCACAATCGGCACGTAACCTTCTCTTACGAGCGCACCGATTTTTTTATATGCCTCGTCTGCACGCTCATAAAAATCAAGCTCTACCAACGCATACCTCGAGCGGTTGAGTGTTATCAGCTCATTTCGTGCAAGCCGCTGAAGGAAACCGTCCGAAAGGTAGATTTCCTGTCCGCAATAAACCGCCGTGCTGACGTTGCGGTCCGCAAGATTTTTTTGTAAAGCCGCAAGCTTCTGCTCAAGCTCCGCACTCCAGAAGTTTTCAAAAAAGCGCGGCATATTGCAATGAGGTGTTGCAAAAATCGCTTTCGTGCCGTTTGCCTCGGCAAGCTGTGCCATTTCGAGAGAATCGGTCATATTGCCCGAGCCGTCGTCAACGCCGTGCAAAATATGACAATGGATATCTACCATTTTCTCCCTCCTCCGATATAAAGACATATAAACACACAATAATAATATTGCTATACACCCGGTTTGTCAATATTTAAGAGGATAAAACGGTGTAACTTTTTGAGGGAATTTATGGATTCATCCCGAATTTGCAATTGCCGATTACGTCATGCGCGCGTGCCGATACTCAATATTACAAATACGAAAATTTTGCTTGCTGATATTTTTTGCCGCGATTTACTTTTAACCCGATATGTGGTAGTATAAATTTATCAAAAGCTCAGAGAGGTATAATTATGACGTTTGAAATAACAGGCAAGGATTTTATCAAAGACGGCAAGCCGATCAAACTGATTTCGGGTGCGGTGCATTACTTCCGCAATATGCCCGACACATGGTCGGATATATTCAAAAAACTGCGTGCAATGGGCTGCAACTGCGTTGAAACCTACTGCGCGTGGAATATGCACGAAAAACAGCCCGGTGTATACGATTTCACCAAGAATCTCGACATTGCCTCCTTCCTCAAAGCCGCAGACAAGGAGGGGCTTATGGCAATTGTGCGCCCGGGTCCGTACATCTGCTCAGAGTGGGAGTTCGGCGGTCTGCCGTGGTGGATTCAGTCTGACGAAGATATTGAAATACGCTGTATGAACAAGGCATATATAAAGCATTTTGACAGATACCTCGACCGTATGTGTGACGAGATAAGACCCCTGCTTTGCACAAACGGCGGCAACGTAATTATGGTTCAGTGCGAAAACGAATACGGTTATTACGGTGACGATAAGCAATACCTCAATTACCTCAAGGAAGGCTTTATACGCAGAGGCATCGACGTGCCGCTTTTCACCTCCGACGGAACAGACAAAGAAGACCTGCTTGACGGCACGATTGACGGTTGCCTTGCAACGCTGAATTTCGGCAGCAGAGTTGAAGAAAACTTTAAACCACACGATGCGCTTTTCCCCGACAGCCCGAAGATGTGTATGGAAATCTGGAAC
>JAZRRT010000056.1:0-7855 GCA_045650985.1 Acutalibacteraceae bacterium
CCGGGTGCATCGGAATTGTGGAAGTTGCCGAGCATCGAGCCGAGCACGTAATTATCCTTGGGGTTGAGTGTGAAAAGAATTGTTCTGGGTAAAAGCTCCTCTTTTGCAAGGCTGTCGAGGAAGCGTGAAAGCGGCTGAGCAATTTCTTTGTCGTCAATTGAGTCGAAGCCTGCATCGGGGCCGATTTTGTTGAACATGAGCGTGTTGTTGTTTCTCATCGGGCCTATGTGAAGCTCCATTGCCCAACCTCTGCGCGCATACTCTTTTGCCATCGTGCGAAGAAGAGCGGTGCGGTAAGCGTCAAGCTCGAAGGCTGTGAAGCTTTCGCCCTGTCTGCCTTTTTGGAAGATTGCTTCAAGCTCGTCTGCCGAAGCCTCTGCGTAGGGCACATAGGTGAATGCGTGGTCGCTTGCGCGGCAACCCATCTGTGCAAAAACCTCAATTCTTTCAAGCAGAGCCTGCTCAAGTGCGACATAGCTTTCAATTTTTCTGCCGATGCGTTCTTCGAGGGAAGCAAGCCACGGGCGGAATGAGGGCAGCTCGATTCCGAGCGCTTTATCGGGGCGGAAAGCAGGAATAACCTTTGTTTTAAAGTTATCATCCTGTGCAAGAAGCACGTGATATTCAAGTGAATCCGCAGGGTCGTCAGTTGTGTAAACGCAGGCGACGTTTGAGCGCTCAATAAGCTCGCGCGGTGTAAATCCGCCGGCTTTAATCTGTGCGTTTGCTTTTTCCCAGATTTCCTCTGCTGTTTTTGCGCTCAGAGGAGTGTCAATGCCGAAATAACGCTGAAGCTCAAGGTGAGTCCAGTGGTAAAGCGGATTTCCGGGCGCATAGGCGAGCATTGTTGCATAGGCAACAAACTTGTCGTGCCAGCTTGCATCACCTGTGATATACTTTTCGTCAATGCCGAAGGAGCGCATTGCACGCCATTTGTAATGGTCGCCTGCAAGCATCAGCCAGGCTATATCCGACGGCTGTTTGTTTTCATAAATTTCCTTGGGGGAAAGGTGACAGTGCCAGTCAAAAATCGGCATCTCGTCTGCTGCTGCAAAAAGCTCTTTTGCCGCAGGGTTGTTGAGGAGAAAATCCTTATCCATAAATTTTTTCAGAATCAGTTTCACTCCCGTCTTTATTCTTCGTATATAAACTCTTTGAGATATTTTATGTTTGCATCAAGGTCAAGGCTGAGCACCGACTGACCCGATTTTTTTGCGCTTTTCCACGTGCCTTCGGCAGGTACGCTGCCCTGCTCGATGTCATAGCTCAGGTAACGGAGAAGACCGTTTACGGCAAGGCTTGTAAGCGTTGAGGGGGACATATCCGTTTCAATGCGGCTTGCGACTTCGCTAATCAGGTTATACAGCTCAATCGGGTTTGTTTTTTTGCATTTTTCTATCAGCGCCGTCATAACCTTGCGCTGTCTGCCCGTGCGCATAAAGTCGGAATCGAGCTTTCGTATGCGGCAGTACCAGAGCGCCTCGTTGCCGTCAAGATGGACGGATTCGCCTGCCTGAACGTCGAGGTGAACGTCATCGCGCATATATTTTGCCTCTTTTTCGGTAACTTCAACGTCGACGCCGCCAAGTCCGTCGATTATCTCTTCAAACATTACGAAGTCAACCATCATATAGTGGTCTATTTTGACGTGAAAGTTATATTCGATGGTGTCCATTACCATCGGTGCACCGCCCCAAGTGCAGGCGGCATTGAGCTTTGAGCTTTTTTCCTTTTCGGGGATGTATACGTAGCTGTCTCGCATAAAAGAGGTCAGCTTTATTTTTTTTGTGTCGGAGTTGATGGACACAAGGAGCATTGTATCTGACCTTGCGGCATCGTCGGGATTGCGGCGGTCAACGGCGATAAGAAGTATATTCTTGACAGCAGAGCTTTGCATCAGCGAGTTGTCGGCGATAAATGCGTTTTCGTCGCTTTCAGGCTCGATGTAGTTGACGCTGCTGAAGGTGTTGTAAACAAGACTGATTCCAAACCCGGCAACCATCACGAAGCACAGCATCATTGCACAGAAAGCGGCAAAGAGAGCCTTGCCCTTCTTTTTCTGCGTCTTAACGGGAACGTGTGCGGCGGGGCGGGGCGGTTGCTCATAGCCGCCGTTAAAGCCGCTGTCGTAGTTGCCGTAAGCATTTGGGTTGTATGTGTAGCCGCCGTTATAGGCGGTGTTCTGATATGGTGCGTAGTTTGTGGGGTTATTGCCGTAATCCGGCCGTATGGGACGGTTTTGGTTGCGGCTTTTGCTTATGGGTATATCCTGCCGTGTGCCCGCAGGTGCAGAGCGTACGCCGGGCGGGGGCGGAGGAGGCGGAGGGGGCATATTGTTCGGATTGTTGTCACGGCGCGGCTTTTTGCCGCCGACGTAGATGTCTTCCAACTTTTTTCTTTCCTTCCCTTTAAAAAAACAAGCGGATCTGTAAGCCGGGTTCTGTCGTTTAAGGCAACTATCTGTCTAGGCCTTGCGTTGCCGCAAGGCTCAAGCCACCCGTTGAAGTGTAGGCCGAGCAAGCCACTTCGGTGGGTGTTGCTTCGGATAGGGTTTACAGGGCCGTGCAGTCTCCTGCACGCCGGTGAGCTCTTACCTCGCCTTTCCACCCTTACCCGCGTGAGCGGGCGGTATATCTCTGTTGCACTGTCCCTAAGGTCACCCTCGGCGGCCGTTAGCCCTTATCCTGCTCTGTGAAGCCCGGACTTTCCTCGTTGGCAGGGGTGATAAGTCCCTGACGCCGCAGCTGCCCAATCCGCTTGTTGAATATATATTTTATAACAAAACGCGCGCGATGTCAATTTAATAATGCCGCACTCAGGCGCATATACATTAAAAAAAGAAAATTTGAGGGAGAAAGAGTATGGATTTTCACGCAGTCGGTGTCAGCGATGCAGTTGTTGAGCTTGGCACGGACATCAACAGAGGTCTGAGCGCAAAAGCGGCACAGCTAAGGCTTGGCGAAGAGGGAAAAAACGTTCTTGCCGAAAAGAAAAAAAGAGGCTTTTTGTTGAGGTTTTTTGCGCAGTTCAAGGATTTTATGGTAATAACCCTGCTTATTGCGGCGGCAATTTCGTTTGTTACGGCTTTTCTGGAGGGCGAAGGCTCGTTTATTGACCCGATAATAATTCTTGCAATTGTTGTTGTGAATGCCTTTGTCGGTGTTGTTCAGGAAAGCAGGGCGGAGCGTGCGCTTGAAAAGCTGAAGGAGCTTTCCGCGCCCGAGGCAACGGTTATACGCGGCGGCGAAACGCTTCGTATTCCTGCAAGTCAGGTTGTGCGCGGTGATTTGCTGATTCTCCGCACAGGTGACAGAGTTGCGGCAGATGCAAGGCTGACACAGGCAACGGAAATGAAGATGAACGAAAGCTCGCTTACGGGTGAGGCACTTCCCGTTGAAAAAAATGCCGCGGCAAAGCTCGGTGCTTCAACACCGCTTGCTGAGCGGATAAACTGCGTTTATGCGGGCACAACAGTGCTCGGCGGACACGGTACGGCAGTTGTTACACACACGGCAATGGATACGCAGATAGGCAGAATTGCAGATATGCTCGGCAGGGAAAAGGTGCCGCTGACTCCGCTTCAGTTAAGGCTTGAAAAAATCGGCAGAGTGCTTGGGCTTGGAGCAATTGCAATCTGTGCCGTTGTGTTTTTGCTCGGTTTGCTCAGGCGTGACGGTCTGCTTGACAGCTTTATGTTATCTGTCAGTCTGGCGGTTGCCGCAATTCCCGAAGGTCTGCCTGCCGTTGTAACGGTTGTGCTCAGCACGGGCGTGTCGGTTATGGCAAAAAACAAGGCAATAATCCGAAGGCTTACCGCTGTTGAAGCGCTCGGCAGCGCAACATACATCTGCTCGGATAAAACGGGAACGCTCACACAAAATAAAATGACGGTATCGAGACTGTTTTCGGCTTACGGTGAAGTGGATTGCAACAGCGGCGACGGCAGGGAAATCCTTAAAACAGCGGCGCTTTGCTGTAATGCAACCGCCGCGCAGGGTGAGCCGACGGAGGTTGCTGTGGTGCGTGCGGCAGGCGGCATTGACAGCAGTGCAGTAAGGTTGAGCGAGCAACCTTTCAGCTCCGAAAAAAAGATGATGAGCGTTACTGTAAAAACAGGCGGAAGAACACTTACCGTTGTAAAGGGCGCACCCGAAAAAATTTTCGCTCTCTGCGGTTTTGTCGGCAACGCCTCACTTTTTAACGACCGTATGGCAGATGACGGGCTTCGTGTGCTGGCTGTTGCGGTTAAGGAAAACGGTGAGTTTGAGTTTGTCGGCCTTATCGGTATTGAGGACCCGGAAAGGAAGGAAGCGGCGCAGGCTGTTGCGCTGTGTAAGCAGGCAGGCATAACGCCCGTGATGATAACCGGTGACAATCCGCGTACCGCCTGTGCAATCGCAACAAGGCTCGGCATATCCGAAAAGGGCAAGCCTGCCGTGACGGGCGAAAGGCTTGATATGCTGAGTGATGACGAGCTTCGTCGGACTGTAAAAACTCAGAGAGTTTATGCCCGCGTCAGCCCCGAGCATAAGGTCAGAATCGTAAAAGCGCTCAGAGCAAACGGTGAGGTTACGGCAATGACCGGTGACGGAGTTAACGATGCACCTGCGCTCAAAGCGGCGGATATAGGCTGTGCGATGGGAAAATGCGGCACGCAGGTTGCAAAGGGTGCGGCAGACATCGTGCTTGCGGATGATAATTTTGCAACTATTGTCAAGGCTGTGCGTGAGGGCAGAGGAATATACGACAATGTCAGAAAGGTTGTAAGATTTCTGCTGAGCAGTAATATAGGTGAAATAATCCTTATCTTTGTTGCAGGGCTTATCGGTATGCCCGTGCCGATGTTGCCTATTCAGCTTCTGTGGACGAATCTTGTTACGGATTCGTTGCCTGCAATGGCGCTCGGCACGGAAAAAACGGACAGCGAAATTATGAAAAGACCACCAGTCAGCCCCAAAAAAGGTCTTTTCAGCAAGAGCGGTTGGCTCGATATTGTGCTCGAGGGTGTGTTAATCGGTGCGCTGGCTTTGCTCGGTTTTGCGGCAGGCAGGGCGCTGTGGGGCGAGGAGGCAGGACGCACGGTATGCTTCTGCACTATGAGCATAGGCGAGCTTGTGCACGCGCTTAATTCGCGAAGCGAGCGATCGCTGTTTAAAATCGGATTGTTTTCAAACAGCAGGATGAATCTTGCTTTTGCCGTGTGCCTGTTGCTTCAGGTCGGCGTGGTTATGCTGCCTTCCGCGGCAGCTCTTTTCTCGGTTGTGCCGCTGAGTGCGGTGCAGTGGTTGCTGGTGGCGGCGCTTTGTGCCGTTTTGCCTGCGGCGGTTGAAATCTCAAAGGCGGTAAAGGCTTGACAAAACAGATGTGATTAAATATACTTGTCGGTGAAATCTTGAGAAAAAAGGTAAGTTTTATGAATAAAACTTTCGTTAAAAAAGAGCTTGTGCCGCTTCTGCTCAGGCTTGCATTGCTGGTTGGTATTTTTGTTGCGGTTGCGCTGAATTATGATAAGCTTGTCAATATTGACGTGCGTTCGATTGTTGATGCTGTTCCGAGTAAAGTCGGTGCGGTTGCAATTGCGATTTCGATTTTCGGTCTGAAGGGCTTTACGTTTATCATTCCTGCAATGTTGATATATCTTTCGGTCGGTATGGCTTTTGATACGGGTACGGCACTGTTTATCAGCCTTTGCGGTATCGCGCTTGAGGTTACGGCTACTTACTGGCTGGGCAGGGTGCTCGGCGGCGACTACGTGACTAAGTTTCTCGGCAAGGTCAAGGGCGGCGATAAGGTGCTTGGTATGAAAGACAAAAGCAAGTTTTCAACCGTTTTTGTTACACGTTTAGTCGGTTTGCCTATCGATTTTTCAAGCCTTTTATTCGGCTCGATGAAGCTTCCGTTTTTCCGCTATATGATTTTGTCGGTTGTAGGTATAGCTCCTCGCGTAATTCTTTTTACGCTTCTGGGCGAGGGTGCAAACAAGTTTCTGCCTAAAGAATTGTTGCTTAAAGCGGTGCTTGTGGCGCTTCCGATTGCTGCGGTTGTTTTTGTCGTGCGCTGGATAATAAAGCGCAGAAAAGCGTGATTTTCGGCTATTTTCCTATGAAAAGTGCAGTTTTTTGCCCTTTTTATATTAAAAATACTATTGCTATTTTTATTTTCTTGTGTTACACTATGTCTGTACGAATGATTTGACTTAAAGAGTGGGCTCTGCCCGCTCTTTTGTTTATTCTTTTGGAATTTCTTAACTAAGGAGCGAGGATATGGCAGGTAAAGGTAAGGGCGGCAACACGGTTGCTGCCGTAACTGCAATCGCTGAGCCGATTGCACAGCAGCTCGGGCTTATGCTCTGGGATGTGCGTTTTGTCAAAGAGGGCGCAAATTGGTACCTTCGTATTTTTATTGACAAAGAGGGCGGCGTCGGCATTGACGACTGCGTTGCAATGAGTCACGCGCTCGACAAACCGCTTGACGAGGCAGACCCTATTGACCGCAGCTATTGTCTTGAGGTCAGCTCACCCGGCACGGACCGTGAGCTTACACGTCCCGCTCACTTTGATGCATACATCGGTGCAGCCGTTGTCGTAAGGCTTATCCGTCCGCTCGAAACGGGCGAGCGTGAGCTTCACGGCAAACTCGAAAGCCATGATGCGGGCAGCATTACCGTTACGCTTGACGGTGAGCGCACGCTTGTGATTGAACGCAAGGAAACCTCCTGGGTTCGCCTTGACGATACTGATGCAATTTAACGAAAGGATTGATATATCAAAATGGACACAAAAGAATTTTTTGCAGCCGTAAAGCTTCTTGAAAAAGAAAAAGGAATCCCCGCAGAGATTCTCTGCGAGCGAATCCAGGCAGCTATAATCTCAGCAATCAAGGGCGAGTACAACAGAGACATCGGTTACTGTGAAATCGACTTTGCAAACGGCGAGATGGCTGTTTACCTTCGCAAGAACGTAGTTTCCGAAATTTCCGACCCTGTAACAGACCTTCTTCCCGAAGAGGCAGAGCGTTACAAGACGGGCGCAATCCCCGGTGACATTGTTGAAATTCCGCTTGAAACAAAGAGCTTCAGCAGAATTGCTGCAAGCACAGTCAAGAACGTTATCCGTCAGGGTATCCGCGAGGCTGAGCGCAGCCAGCTTAAGCAGGAGTTCCAGAGCAAGCACAACGAGCTTGTAACAGTCAAGGTTATCAGCATTGACGCAGAGTCAGGCAACGCTACCGTTGAAATGGGCAAGGGCGAATCCGTTCTCCTCAAGACAGAGCAGGTTCCCGGCGAAGAGCTCAAGGTCGGCGACCTTATCAAGGTTTACGTTGTAGATATCCGCGGGGGCGAGAAGAGGGGCGTTAAGGCTATGATTTCACGCACACATCCCGGTCTTGTACGCAGACTGTTCGAGGAAGAAGTTCCCGAAATTCTCGACGGTACAGTTAAGATTCAGGCTATCTCCCGTGAGGCAGGCTCACGCACAAAGGTTGCCGTATTCAGCGCAGACGAAAACGTTGATGCTGTCGGTTCCTGCATCGGTGCAAGAGGCGCCCGTGTCGGCAAGGTTGTTGACCTTCTCGGCGGCGAAAAGATAGATATTGTAAAATACAGCGAAGATCCCGCACAGTTTATTGCCGCATCACTTGCACCTGCCGACGTTATCAGCGTTGAGGTTCTTGAGGATGCTCCGAATTCCTGCCGCGTAGTGGTTCCGGATAATCAGCTTTCACTCGCTATCGGCAACAAGGGTCAGAATGCCCGCCTTGCCGCAAAGCTTACAGGCTGGAAGATCGATATTAACCCCGAAAGCGGATTCTTTGAGATTCAGGAATAACATAATTACGGCGGTGACGTTATGAA
>JAZRRT010000057.1:0-34448 GCA_045650985.1 Acutalibacteraceae bacterium
CGTTTTTGGACAGGGGCAGTTTTTGGATTTCAACTTTTGAAAGGGAATACACCTGCTCTATTTTTTTATATGAAGGGTTTTCAATGCCGTAAACAAGGTTTCTTCCAAGCAGGTCGATAATCAGGTTATACAGATATTCCGAACCTGAACCGATGATAATCTGATCCGTGTCTGCAATAATTCTTCTGCTTTGCGCAAGGTACATCTGAATTGCTTTTCTCAGCTCTATACAGCCTGCATTGGGCGAACGGACAAGTATGCCTTCACCCATCATTCCTATAACCTTTCTCATCGTTCTGGCAAGAACAGAAAACGGAAATTCATCATCGCTTTCGAGATTGTGAGAAGATAAAGAAAAAATATCCAATGAGTTTTGCGGAACGGGAACAAATCCGTCATCCGAGCAAAAAGCGACAAAATATCCGCTTCTCTCTTTAGGCTCTACGTAACCCTCGTCACGCAGTAAATCAAAGGCGTGTTCAACGGTGATTGTGCTCACACCTGTTTCTGTTGCAATGGTGCGTTTTGATGGGAGCTTGCTCCCGAAAGCATAAACTCCGTCGGTTATGTCCTGCCTTATTTGGTTGTATAATTGAAGATAAGCGGGGATTGGTGATTTTTCGTCGATAAAATACTTCATCTGGTTATATAAAAATCTCCTTTTCTGACTATTTTTATATCATCAGAGTTATTGTATACTGTTCTTACGCTAAATTCAAGAGATAAAGAAGGTTTTGTTATGAATGCAAAAAAATCAACGCTGAAAATTGCTGTTTCTGCTTTGCTGGCAGCTTTTGTTTGCGTTGCAACTATTGTAATCCGTATTCACTCTCCTATTGGCGGTTATATAAACCTTGGTGACTGTTTTGTGCTTGTCAGCGGTTGGGTGCTCGGCCCGATTTACGGCTTCCTTGCGGGCGGTCTCGGCTCTGCAATTGCCGACCTTATCGGCTACCCCGCTTATGCCCTTGCAACGTTTTTTATAAAAGGTTTGCAGGCTGTTGTTGCTTGCCTTGTTTTTCGCTTGCTGAGCAAAGCTATGGGCAAAAAGCTCAAGTTTGCGGCATACCTTATCAGCGGAATACTTGCCCAGGTTGTTATGGTCGGCGGCTACTACGTTTATGAGGGCTTCCTTTATAAGAGCTTCACTTCCGTTCTCGCCAACGTTCCGCCTAACGTAATTCAGAGCGTTGCAGGCATTGTTGTAGGTCTTATTATTATTGCAATCATTAACAAAACAGGAATTACAAAAATGCTCGGGTCAGGAAAATAACGTTTTCCGAAACTTGAAATACATATAGTTTTATAAAAAATCCCCTGCGGCAGATTTAACGCAATTGCCGCAGGGGATTATTGTATATGTTTATCGAGATATACAGGCTTTAAAAGCCGTGTCAGTTTTTGAGGCTCTGTACCGGTGCAGGGATTCTGCCGCCGCGTGATATGAACTTTGCAGGTGAAATCATACTGACGTCCATAACGGGACCACCACCGAGAAGACCGCCGAAATCAAGCTCATCACCAACGGTTTTGCCGATTGCGGGAATGACACGAACAGCGGTTGTTTTGCTGTTAATCATACCGATTGCTGCTTCGTCAGCGATAATTGCGGCAATAACCTCTGCGGGTGTATCACCGGGAATGTTAATCATATCAAGACCGACTGAGCAAACAGCTGTCATAGCCTCAAGCCTTTCAAGGCTGAGTGCTCCGCTTCTTGCCGCATCAATCATACCTGCATCTTCAGTAACGGGGATGAATGCGCCCGAAAGACCGCCGACGTGAGAAGAAGCCATAATGCCGCCCTTCTTGACAGCGTCGTTAAGCAGGGCAAGTGCCGCCGTTGTGCCGTGGCAACCGCACTGCTCAAGTCCCATCTCTTCGAGAATGTGAGCAACGGAATCGCCTACTGCGGGTGTGGGAGCAAGCGAAAGGTCAACAATGCCGAAGGGCGCGTTGAGTCTGCGTGAAGCTTCACGCGCAACAAGCTGACCTACGCGAGTGATTTTGAAAGCAGTCTTTTTAACAACGTCAGCAACGTCCGTAAGTGTGCCGTCAGGAATCTTTTTGAGTGCTGAGCTGACAACACCGGGGCCTGATACACCAACGTTGATTACGCAGTCAGGTTCGCCTGCGCCGTGGAATGCACCTGCCATAAAGGGGTTATCTTCGGGTGCGTTGCAGAAAACTACAAGCTTTGCAGGACCGATGCAGCCCTTGTCTGCCGTTGCTTTTGCCGCATCAACAACCGTCTGACCCATAAGGGCAACGGCATCCATATTAATGCCTGCTTTTGTTGAGCCTATATTTACGCTTGAGCAGATATGTTCCGTGATAGCAAGGGCTTCGGGTATACTGCGGATGAGCGCTTCATCTCCCGATGCAAAGCCCTTTTGCACAAGTGCGGAATAACCGCCGATAAAGTTGACACCGACTGCCTGAGCCGCACGCTCGAGCGTTTTTGCGTATTCTACCGGATTGCCGCCGGAACAAGCGGAAACCATCGCAATCGGTGTGACGGAAATGCGCTTGTTTATAATCGGTATGCCGTATTCTTTTTCAATCTGCTCACCTGTGCTGACAAGCTTTTCTGCTCTGCGTGTGATTTTGTCATAAACCTTGTCACAGCTTCGTTTTATATCGCTGTCGCAACAGTCGAGCAAAGAAATGCCCATTGTAATTGTGCGTATGTCGAGGTGTTCTTCCTCAATCATCGCAATCGTTTCGAGTATATCTCCTGTGTTCATCATAGCTTATTTTCCGCCTTTTCAGATTCTGTGCATAGAGTTGAAGATGTCCTCGTGCATAACGTGGATTTTCAGGTTTCTCTCCTCGCCGTATGCCTTGAGTTTATCGGAAAACTCTGTGAATTCAAGCTGCATTGCGACGGTGTCGACAAGCATAATCATACAGAACATATCCTGAAGAATTGTCTGTGAAACGTCGACAACATTAACGTCATGCTCTGCGCAGAATGTTGAAACTTTTGCGAGAATACCGACTGTATCCTTGCCGATAACGGTAATTACTGCTCTCATCTTTGTATACCTCCATTTTATTGCTGTACTCCATTTTATCACATAGAAAACAATAAAACAATATATTTAAAAACCAACTTAAAACCGATTCGGTTGAATTTTTTGTGCGGTGTGATATAATATGCTTTAATATCGTACTTTTCTGCTGTGGAATTTTACGTTCGGAGGATGAGGGTATGAAAAAAACTTTGCTTATTGTCGCGGTCATTGTTGCCGTTTTGGTGTGCGCAGGAGGATTCGCAGGTTATCTGGTTTTTGACAGCGTTATGCCGAAGGCGGAACCGCTTGATTGTCCTGCGCCCGATAATGTTACGTCCGTTACGGTTTTGCTAAACGGCGGTGAAGCGGTTGATCTTGATGTTGCGGATTTTTCGGAAGTTATGGCGTTTATCGCTTCTTCACGCCCTACAAGAAAGATGAGTGTTAACGATTATCCTGCGGCAATGTCATTTTATTCGGTCGTGATTGCTTCAACACAGCGGGAGTATCGCTTTTTCGTATATGAAGAAGACGGTTGTGTTTATCTCGAGCTTCCCTATGAGGGTATTTACAGGTCAGACAGAGCTTTTTTTGATTTGCTTTCGTCTTATTACTCTTTATAATAACAACTCCTCCGACGGCATCTTACGCTGTCGGAGGAGTATTTTTATGCTTTACCAAAATGACTTTTCAGGTGTTCTGTCAGTGCATTCCAATGGTTGACGGCAAGATATTCTCTGCCGCCGTCGGTTCTTATTTCTGAAGATACGGAGGATTTCACGTCAATTAATACCGGTGTCATTCCAACACCTGATGCGCCTTCGACGTCTGCGACTTTATTGTCGCCGCAGTACCAACACTCATCGGGGGAGAGGTGAGCATAGTTTGCCGCGGTCAGAAAAATATCTGCACAGGGTTTGGTGAGCAGCAGGTCTGAGCTTGTAAGGCAAAATTCCATTTTTTCATCAGGAATCCAGTGCTTTACCGCAAGCTTGAGCGCGTCACCGCTGAGCGCGTTGTTGCTTATTATCGCGGCACGTATGCCGAGTGAATGAATTGTGTCAAGTAGCTCGGGCACGCCGTCGATAACACTGCGCTGTGAGTTGTGTCTGTCAAAAATCTCTTCCTGCTCAACCGTTGTCGTGTCGAAGTTCAGTCCAGCGTTCATCGTGATGTAGCGAAGCGCGGCGGCAATCGGAAAGTCGAGCGTTACACCGGATGCGGATTTGTGTCCTGACCCGATTATTCGGTTGTATTCATCCCAGAGCGCAACCAGCTCATCGTCAGTTGTCTGATGCGGATTTTTGGCGGAAAGTCTGAGCGCGGAAAGTCCGTTGCGTGCGGAAAAGTTTCCGCCGCTGAAAAGTGTTCCGCCTACGTCAAACATTATCATTTCAGGTTTACGGTCATACGGCATGGATGCTACCTCCTGTGTGTTATGTTTTCAGTATATATGTTGTTTCGGCTTATGTAAAGGGCTTAAGCGTCGTGCGGCTATTTTTTTGTTGATTATATCTTTGTGTTTTGTTATAATCTTTTTAATAATATTAATTTCTAGGGGGATAGTGCCGTGATTGATACGGTTCTCAACACAAGCGTAAATATTGGTGGCAGGGTTTTGCCGAACAGAGTTGTTTTTCAGCCGATGGAAGGCTGTGACGGAACGCAGAGCGGCGCACCTGATGAACTTACGTGCCGCAGATATCTGCGCTTTGCTCAGAGCGGTGCAGGCATAATATGGTTTGAGGCAACGGCGGTCACACCCGAGGGCAGAGCAAATCCCCGTCAGCTTTATATCAACAGCAAAACCGCAGAAAGCTTCCGCGCGCTTGTCAGCAGAATAAAAAGCACCGCGCTCGAAAGTTGCGGCTTTGAGCCGATGATTATTGTTCAGCTCACTCACAGCGGCAGATTCAGCAAGCCTGACGGCACACCCAAGCCGATTGTTGCTTACCGAAACGAGCTGTGGGAAAAGGGAAAGGAAAGCCAACCCTACACCGTTGCAGATGACGATTATCTTGCAGGTATTGCCGAGAGCTATGCAAAGGCAGCGGAGCTTGCGCTTCAGGCAGGATTTGACGGAATCGACGTCAAGTGTTGCCACGGTTACCTTTTCAACGAGCTTCTCAGCGCAACGGGCAGAAGCGGCAGTTACGGCGGCAGTTTTGAAAACAGAACGAAGCTTTTCTTTGACTGTGTGGATGCCGTTAAAAAAGTTGTCGGTGACAGAGCCGTTGTTACAACGCGCCTGAATGCGTGCGACTGTTTCCCTTATCCTTATGGATACGGTGTTGATGAAAATGGTAATATCGACCTGACAGAAGCCAAAAAGATTATCAGTATGCTCAGCAAAAAAGGTGTTGAGCTTGTTAACATAACACTCGGCAACCCTTATCTTATCCCTCATATCAACAGACCTTGTATCAACTCTCCTGAGGATGGTAACGTGGGTCTTGAGCGTATTTACAGCGTTACAAAAGAGCTCAAAGACAGCTTCCCCGATGTTAAAATCGTCTCGTCGGGTCTTACTTATCCCGGTGAAGAAGCTGTGGCTTACGCTGAAAAACTTATTAAAGAAAACGTATGCGACTTTGCGGGCTTCGGCAGAATGACCTTTGCTTATCCGCAGTTTTTCCGTGATTATGTTTCGACGGGTGAGCTTGATAAAAGCAAGGTCTGCCTCAAGTGCAGTAAGTGTACGGAGCTGATGAGAAGCGGCACGGTTGCAGGCTGTCCTGTCAGGGACAGCGAGGTGTATATGCCGTATTACAAGAAGTTTGTTTTGAACAAATGATTATTCGGGAGTGAAAATTATGGTAGCTGTAATAACGGGCGGCAGCCGAGGCATAGGACTCGGAATTGCAAAGGAGTTGCTGAAAGAGGACTACACTGTTGTCCTTACGGCAAGAAGCAAAAGCGCTCAGGTTGCTGAGCTTGAGGCGGAATACGGCGCAAAAGTTTGCTTTGTTTCCTGCGATATATCAGACGAAGCAGATGTTAATGTGCTTGTTGCTGCGGTCAAAGAGGCTTTTGGTAAAATCGACCTTCTTGTAAATAATGCTGGCGTTGCACCGAAAGTAAGAAAAGACATTCTTGAAATCACGCGTGAGGATTTTGACTATGTCGTTGATATTAATCTTAAAGGCACGTTTTTTGTAACGCAAAGTTTTGTGCCGCTTCTTACCGCGTGTGATAAGTCGAGAATTGTCAACATTTCTTCAATGTCGGCATATACCGCAAGCGTAAACCGCGGCGAGTATTGTGTTTCCAAAGCAGGTATCTCAATGCTTACAAAGCTTTTTGCCGCGCGGCTTGCCGAATACGGTGTGAGCGTTATTGAAATCAGACCGGGCATAATTGAAACGGATATGACCGCAAAGGTTAAGGAAAAATACGATGCGCTCATAGCCGACGGAATTACTCCCATCAGGCGTATGGGCACACCCGAAGATATAGGCAAGTGTGTTGCGAGCATTGCAAAGGGCAACTTTGATTTCTGCACGGGCACGGTAATTGACTGTGACGGCGGTTTTAACGTGAGAAGCTTATGAGAAAAGTATATGATGCGATAATTATCGGCAGCGGTGCTGCGGCATACAGTGCGGCTGACTGGCTGTTTAAAAAGAATATAACAGACGTTGCAGTGATAACGGAAAACAGGCTCAGCGGTACGTCGCGCAATACGGGCAGTGACAAGCAGACCTATTATAAACTTTCAATGGACGGCAACTGTCCCGACAGCCCGTATAAAATGGCGACGGATATATGCAGTGCGGGGTGCACCGACGGAGAAAAGATGTACCTTCAGGCACTCAACAGCACCCGTTGCTTTTTGCGTCTTTGTGATTACGGTGTGAATTTTCCGACGGATGAATTTGGCGGCTATCCGGGTTATAAAACCGATCACGATAATACACTCAGAGCAACCTCGGTCGGGCCACTCACCTCGAAGGTTATGACGCAGAAGCTTGAAGAAAAGGTTCTTGGTTCAAACGGTACGACACTTTTTGATAAAAGGCAGGTTGTAGAGATAATAACTCGCGGCAACAAAGCGTTTGGCATTGTTGCTCTCAATACGCAGACCGATTGCTTCGAAATTTTTGCCGCAAAAAACGTAATCTGTGCAACGGGAGCGCCTGCGTGCATATATGAAAACTCTGTTTATCCGCATTCACAGCACGGAATGACGGGGGTTATGATAAAATCTGGTGTAAAGCTGTGCAACTTTACACAATGGCAATACGGTATGGCATCCGTTGATTTCCGCTGGAACGTTTCCGGCAGCTTTATGCAGGTCGTTCCTCGTTTCGTAAGTGTTGATGAAAACGGCACGGAGCGCGAGTTTCTTGCAGATGCGTTTGCAAATGTCGCGGAAATGTCGGACAGCATATTCCTCAAGGGTTATCAGTGGCCTTTCAGCTTTGAGCGAATCCAAGCATCCTCAAGGGTTGATATTGCTGTGCATAATGAGATAAGGCAGGGCAGGAAAGTGTATCTCGACTACACTAAAAACCCCGTCGGCTTTGATTTTTCTCTTCTCGGCGAGGAGGCAAGCGAGTATCTTCTTGCTAATAATGCCGTTGCGGCAACCCCCGTCGAGCGACTTGCAATTCTTAATCCGAAGGCAATAGATGTATATGCAAGGCAAGGCATAGACCTTTACACGCAAAAGCTTAGAATTGCCGTATGTGCTCAGCACAACAATGGCGGCGTCAATACAGATAACAGCTATATGACCGATGTGGAAGGGCTTTATGTAATAGGCGAGGCAGCAGGCACGTTCGGCCTTGCCCGTCCTGGCGGCTCAGCACTCAACGATACTCAGGTCGGCGGTCTGCTTTGCGCAAACCATATTGCACAAAAAGCCGATGAAGCGTTCTGTGATGAACAGGTTTTTGCCGAATATGAGAGTAAGTACGATGAACTTGCAAAATCTTTCACAGTTGACGCTTCGGTTGATTTTTCTCACGTTCCTCACAGAATGAGCGGCTGTGCAGGTTTTCTGCGCGATGCGCAGGAGTGCGAGGCTTTGCTTGCCGACGTTGACTCAATCATAGAAAATATCCGATTTGCGCACAAATCAATGAGCGATTATTTTTATGATTACGATATGCTTATCAGCGCGAGAGCGCTTCTTGTCACAATACTTGATGAAGCGGAGAGAACGGGTAGCCGTGGTGGCTCAGTATTTATCCGCGACGGCAAGGTGATGCAGGAAAATAAAGATTACCGAAAATATCTCACCGTTACGAGTGGCGATTCGGTTGAATTTAAAGCGGTTACGTCAGTGCCCGTTGTAAATAAACCGTTTGAGCGGTATCTGAGCGCTGTTGATGAAGCGAAGTTTTAATATTGCAGGTGAAAATATGGCTACGTTTAAAATAGGTATGACAAGCGTTACCTTCCGTAACAAGACTGTGCGTGAGATTGTTGAAATCTGCCGCAGAGAAAAGGTAGATTATATCGAGTGGGGCTCTGATGTCCACGTCAGAACGCGCGAAGAAGCTGTGGATGCAAAACGGATTTGCGATGAGGCAGGCATTACGGTCAGCTCTTATGGCAGCTACTACCGTGTCGGCAACGGCTCTGCAGAGGAGTGGCGTTCACTCTGCGAAAATGCACACATAATGGGCGCCGATTCAATCCGTGTATGGCTTGGCACAAAGGACAGCGAAAAGACAAGCGATGAAGAGTATGCTGCTATTATAGAGGATTGCCGCCGTATATGCGACGTTGCGAAGGAATACGGTATACTTGTCTGCCCCGAATGTCACGATAATACGTTTAACAACAATACCGATGCAATAATCCGTTTCAGAAATGACCTTGGCAGGGAAAATTTCAAAACGTATTTTCAGTCCAGATACTTCCGTATGGAATATGACCTTGACAGAATTGACAGAACCTTTGATTTTATCAAAAATATGCACGTTTCATATTCAGACCTCAAGCGTGAACAGAGATTCCGCAAGAAGGATAAAAATTATCTGGATACTTTGCTCAGAAAAATGCTTTCAAAAGGTTTTGACGGTATCGTTATGCTTGAGTTTACACAGAACTCAGGTGAAAAGGCATTCAGCGAAGACATTGAGAAATTAAAAAGCTACTGAGACAACCATATTTTTAAATAAATTTTGCTCTTGTGTGTGCGGAAAAGTACGGTGCAACAGGCAGTATAAAATAACCGAAGAGTTGCTTGCGAAAACGGCGTAAGGAGGAATAGGTATGAACTTCAGTAAAGCTATTGAACTTTACAACGCAGAACCTACAACAGAGAGGGCGAAATCACTTGCCGCAGAGCTTGCTGATGAGATGACGTCGAAAGAAAAAGTGCGTATTCTTCAGGGTCACGCTATGGGCATTACAATAAAAAACACGCTTAAAAACGGCAGATTCTATAACGGCGAAGCTTATCCCGCAGGCGGTTGCAAGCGTCTGGGGATTCCGCCCGTGCTTTTCACCGACGGTCCGCGAGGCATCGTTATGGGCAAGTGTACCTGCTTCCCTGTTTCGATGCTCAGGGGTGCGGCGTTTGATGATGAGCTTGAGTATGAGGTGGGTGAGGTTTTTGCCAAAGAGGCAAGCGCCCACGGCGCAAACCTTTTTGCAGGTGTTTGCATAAACCTTCTGCGTAATCCTATGTGGGGCCGTGCGCAGGAAACCTACGGCGAAGACCCGTATCTGCTCGGCAAAATGGGCGAAGCGCTTACAAAGGCTATGCAGGATAACGGCATTATTGCCTGCCCGAAGCACTATGCGCTCAACAGTATTGAGGATTTGCGATTTTCAGCTGATGCAAAGGTTGACGAGCGTACTCTGCACGAGGTATATCTTCCTCATTTCAAAAAGTGTATAGACGCAGGTGCAATGTCAATAATGGGTGCTTATAACAAGGTCAACGGTACTTACTGTTGCGAAAACAAGGAGCTTCTTGTTGATATACTCAGGGATATGTGGCAGTTTGAAGGCTTTTCGCTGTCGGATTTCTTCTACGGAATCTATGACGGCCCGAGAAGCCTTATGGCAGGTATGGACGTTGAAATGCCCTATACTTTCCGCTACGCAACACTCCACGGTGCACTCCGAAAGGGTAAAATTACGCAGGAACAGCTTGATACAAGTGTGCGCCGTGTGCTTACCGCGCTTATTACAACACTTCCAAAACATAAGGAATATCCGAAGTCTGTTATTCTTTGCAAAGAGCATACCGCGCTTTCGCGCAAGGTTGCGGGCAAAGGTACGGTGCTTCTTAAAAACAGCGGCAGCGTTCTGCCCATACCGCAGGGTAAAAAAATTGCAGTTGTGGGCAGATATGCAAACAAAAAGAACGTTGGCGACCACGGCAGCAGTAATGTTTTCAGCCCCTATACCGTAACTGCTTATGAGGGCATCAGTTCACGTTTCGGTGAGGCAAACGTAACGGTATACAACGGTTGCGACCCGAAGAAGGCAACGGCGGCTGTATCGCAGAGCGATTATATTGTCGTGTGCGTCGGCAGCGATTGGCTTCAGGAGGGCGAGTTCCTTGTAAATCTCGGTAACGTCAAGAAAAAGCCCAAGGGTTCGGGCGGTGACAGGGCAAACCTTCGTATTCCCGCCGAAGACGTTGCGCTTATCAGGGCAATGGCGGCACTCGGCAAAAAGCTCGTTGTCAATATTATGGGCGGCAGTGCCTATGTTATAAATGAGTGGCACGATATTGCCGATGCAATTGTCTGCTCTTTTTACAGCGGACTTGAGGGCGGCAATGCGCTTGCCGACGTTTTAAGCGGTGACGTAAATCCGGGCGGCAAACTGCCCTTTACCGTTGCAAAGCGTGAGGAGGATTATCCGCCGTTTCTGCATATCGGCTGTAAAGATAAGAATATCGAATACGGCTACTATCACGGCTATACTCTCTTTGATAAGCAGAATATTGAGCCGGAATATCCGTTCGGCTTCGGTCTTTCTTATACGGAATTTGAGCTGTCAGATTCCGCGGTTAATCAGAGTGAAAACGGCATCAGCGTATCGGTAAAAGTTAAAAACATCGGCTCGGTTGACGGTGATGAGGTCGTGCAGGTTTACGTTGCAGGCAACAGCGACAAGGCTGACCGCCCCGTGAAGCTTCTCAAAGCGTTTAAGAGGGTGAGCGTCGGTGCGGATGAGTCCGTCACGGTAAACGTAACGCTTGATGCGGAAGACATTAAATTTTTCAATCCCGACACAAAGGGTTGGGAGCTTGATGAAAGCTACAC
Organism: Acutalibacteraceae bacterium; assembly: GCA_045650985.1. Taxonomy (GTDB): domain Bacteria; phylum Bacillota; class Clostridia; order Oscillospirales; family Acutalibacteraceae; genus UBA8612. The sequence continues at coordinate 11,255 of JAZRRT010000057.1, forward strand.
CGTATTTGTCGGTAACAGCAGCAAAAACGTCCGAAAGGTCGGCGAGCTTAAATTTTAAGAGGTGCAGGATATGAAATCAAGTCCGTATTCACCTGACTCATTTATGCGGTCACTCTACGGTGAAACTTATTCTGATGCGTTCGAAAAAGTTAATACGAAGGAGTCTGCATCGGCACTTTGCGAGGATATACGTCTGAAAGCGAAAGCGATTTTTAACCTCGATGCAATTCCCGGCAGGGTGACCGACCTGAAACCCGAGCCTGTCGGAAAGGCGCTTGATTATCCTGATTATACTTTGCAGAAGTTTTCGGTTGAAATCTGCAAAGAGCTTAAAATGGCTTACTATCTGCTTGAGCCGAAAAATAAAAAAGAAACCGCTTCGGGCGTTGTTGCCCTTTGCGGTCACGGCTACGGCGTGCGTCATATTCTTAAAATCAGCAAAGGCGGCAGAAAAAAGCCGCTTCCCTATATAGATAACTATCAGAAAAGCTTTGCGGTTGAGCTTGCCAAAAGAGGTTGCACAGTTGTTGCGCCTGAGCTTTTCGGATTCGGCGAAGCGAGGCTTAAGAAAGACCTCTCAAAGCCGTTTTACATCAGCTCTTGTGATGAATTGTCGCACCATCTTCTGCCTTTCGGTCTGACAGTTGCTTCAATCAGGGTGTATCAGGCGACAGTATGCGCGGATATACTGCGCAGATTCTGCGGTGTGCCCGAGGATAAGATTGCCTGTATGGGAATTTCGGGCGGCGGTCTGACCGCACTTTACGCTTCTGTGCTTGATGAAAGATTTCGCAAAACGGTTGTAAGCGGTTATGTCAACTCATTCAAAGACAGCGTGCTGTCAATGTGGCACTGTCCCGATAATTACATTCCGGATATTATTACAGTCGGTGAAATTTCCGATTTTGCCTGCTCGCTTGCGCCGCGTAAGCTTCTTATCGAATCAGGCACCAATGACAAGCTTTTTCCGATTGATGCAAGCCGTAAGGCGCACGAAAAAATCAGAAGAATTTATGCTCTTGTCGGTGCTGAAGAACAGCTTGAAATTGATGTTTTTGAGGGTAAGCACTCCGTGAGCGGCAAAAAATCATTTGAGTTTCTATCGGCTGAATAAAGAGAAATCCGACAGAAAAAATAAAGAACTCCGTAATACGTATTGTATTACGGAGTTCTTTTTATGCAAGAGGTTCGAGTGTTACTGTTATCTGTGCGCTTTTAACGTCCTCGAGCTTTACGGTAAGCTTGCTGATGTCTGTGTATTCTGCGTTGTATTCACTGCTGCTGCCGAGTGTTGTCGCGGGCATTACCGTAAACTGACCGTCTGCAAGCAGAGAGGCTTTCATCTGTTTGTCTCCTATTGTCAGGATTGCGCTTTTACCGTCGGCTGAAATTTCAATATCGGCTTTTGTGTGCATAAACCAATAAACGTCGCTTTTGATAAGGCATTTGACGCTGTCGGTTATTCTGAGCGAAGTCTTGCCGTTGTAAAGCTCAAACTCTCTGTTTACGCTTGTTGCGCCGTTCATTCTGTATGCGTCAGTCATATCCAGCACAGCCTTGCCGCCCTCGGCGCTTGGTTCAAACGCTGTGAAGCCGCATTCTGCAAGCACATACTGATCGTCAAGTGCCGCTTTCGGGTTGATTACGAGCGTGTTCTGTCCTTCCGCACGCTTGCAGTAATTTTTCCATCTTCCTCCTGCGGGCAGATTCATAAAGTAACCGGGTGCATCGTAACTGCCGGGGCCAAGCTCTTCTGCCCAGCGCACACCCATAGAATCAAATACAAACGTGCCTATGTCGAGGTCACCGTGGTTGGTGAAGTTGTAGCCTCCCTTGATTGCGGCAAAGGTAGCGTTTTCGTCAAGATATGCGCTTCGCATAAGCACAAGTGACTGGCCCACGTCCGAATCAAGTTTCATGCTCAGCGGTTCACCGCTGAAATCGCTTTGTGCGTATTCGCTGTTGAACCAAAGGCAGGAAAGCGCGTTTTCTTTTCCTTCGCCGTTTCTCTCTGTGCCGTTTGAGGTGTCAGCAGTAAACTCCTCGGGTTTATCGGTCATCTGGTAAGCTGAAAGCAGGGGAGCGCTGTATTCGCTTGCGTACCAGTGAAGTACGGGGGTGTAACATTTTTCTGCCTTGTTGTCGCCAAAGTTGAACATACCCGTCGGTGTTGTTATGTATACAGGGAAGTGACCGAGCTGTTCAAACCCGTCAATTTGTGACATACCGAAATCCGTGCCGAAAAAGTTGCGTGAGCTTGCAACGAAATAGACAATGGAATTCATACCCGATTGGCAGTAACCGGGACCTTCTGCATACACACCGTCAGGTGTAAAGTTTTCGAAAGCTATCGGCATATTTTTATAACACATTGCAAGAAATTCTGCAGATTCATCTTTTACCCTGTCATAAAAAGTCATACACGCAATGCCTATGCCGCTGTAACAGATGCTGTTCCAGTTGTTTTTTGACCAAGTGAACCAATGGTTGCTCTCGAGCCCAGGGATTATGGCGTATTCAGCCGTTTTGTCGGCAAGCAGTGTTTTCTGCTCTTCGTTCAGATAATCGAAAAACCAATCGTAACCGATGGATACCGCAAGCGCCATTTCTGCGGTTGCAAGAAAGTGTGACGTGCACCAGTCATCGTAGCTGCAGACGTTTTCGAGCTCTGCCCACGCTCTGTCGGCATATTTTTTATCACCCGTAATCTGCCACGCGTAGCCGAGAATTATCATTCTGTTTATAACTTCTCTTGAGATTGGAAGAATGCTGTCTTCCTCGTCAAGCACGTAGGGCATAACAGGGTAAACAGTCGTATCGAGCAAACCGTCTGCATTTTGCAGAACATAGCTGTTGAGCGCTGACGGATAATCGGTCAGGCTGTTTTCTGCATAGCTTTTTTTCACCCTGTCAAAAGCTGCTTTGTCTGCAAGAACAAACGGATGTTTTGCGTCTGCTGAGGCTTCGCTCAGCTTTGCGGTAAGCTCATCCTCCTTAACGGCATCATTGTATCTGTCAAGCGAAATGTAGTCTATACCAACCTTGAACATATTGGGTATTACGGCAAAGTGGGGCACGACGTTTGTTATGCCGAGAATAATGACAAGCGCGAGGGCAGTAACGCACGATAAGAAAACTTTATACCTTTTTTTCATAAGCTTTATTCCTTTCGGTTTCGGAATTCAGGTACTTTAAAAATTATACAGCAGATACAGCTTTTTTTCAATATGCAAAATAACCGCTCCGTCTTGCGCGATGGATGCCTTTTGCAAGTATCTTACGGCTGTTTTATTGAATAAATCTTTTGCGTGTGATATAATCAGCGGGAATATAAGAGCACCCGGTATGAGATGTGCAAGGAGGCTTCGGTATGGAAAAACTTTATCTGGGCGTTGCCCGTGAAATTATTACGCCTGAAATCGGCGGTCAGCTTTACGGTTACAGACCCGACGTTTTTTCAGAGTCGGTTGAGGATGACCTTACGGCAACAGCTTTTTATTTCAAGCAGGGCGAAAGACAGGCGCTTATGGTGAGCCTTACTGTCTGCCTTGTGCGTACACAGCTTGCGCAGGAGATTCTTGAGCTGATAGAAAAGACTTTTTCAATCCCGAAGGGTAACTGTATGCTAAACGCAACTCATACCCATTCGGGCCCCAACACAGCGGGCGAAACCGGTTGGGGAGATATAGACAGAGAATACTGCGACAATATATTCATTCCCCGTATTATTTCAGCCGTTCGTAAGGCTGTTGATAACGTCACACCCGTAAAAATGGCAGTTGCAAGAGGTAACAGCCTTGTTGCCGTCAGCCGCAGAGAGCTCAATGAGCGTAATGAGGTTATTTTGGGCCAGAATCCGTGGGCGTGCTTTAACCCTGAAATGACGGTTGTTTCCTTCGCTGATGAAGGCGGTAAAACCGTCGCCAACCTTATTCACTACGGTGCGCACGGTACTGCGGCAGGGCTGAATCACGAAATCACACGCGATTGGTCAGGCATTATGGTTGATGCCGTTGAAGAAAAGAGCGGCGCAATCACAGCATTTTTCAACGGTCCTGAAGGTGACGTAGGCCCTAGGCTTTCAAACGGTGCCACAGTCGGCGATATAACCTATGTGCGCGAGCTTGGAGCGATTGCCGCACGCGATGCGGTGAAGATTTACAGCGGAATTTCAGCCTATGAGGACGTTTGCCTTGCAGTGTCGGATAAGGTGCTTTCCGTGCCGCTCAAAAAGCGTATGGATTATGATAAAGCAAAAGCAATGCTTGAAAAGTATAAGAACGAGACGGTAAACGCAAGCGCTCTTATCGGACGTCATCTCGGCGACGTAATCAGGTCTTACGACGAGGGTGCGGCAGATGCCGAAACCGCCGCTGTGCCGCAGACAGTTATCCGTCTGGGTAACGTTGTTTTTGCCGCATTTCCTTATGAGCTGTTTTCTGAAATCGGTATGAGAATCGATAAGGCATTTGATGACAAAAAAGTTCTCACGCTCTCAAATACAAACGGAAGCGAAAGCTATATGGTAACACAGGATGCACTATGCCGCGGCGGATATGAGGTTGATATGTTCCTCTATTCTCACATTCAGCCGTTTGCGGACGATGCGGATTTCAGTTTGACAACGGGCACGGTTGAACATATTAAAACTATTTGTGAAAGTGAAGGATAAACCGCTATGTATAGGATAGGTAAAGAAGAAATTGCAGAGCTTACAAAGGTTATTGAGTCGGGAGACTTGTTTAAAATCAACGGCGGGCTCAGAGCGTCTGAACACGCCGAAGAAAAAATGAGAGAGCTGTTCGGATGCGAGCACGCAATCTTTCTTACAAGCGGCTATGCGGCGCTGACCTCAGCGCTTGTCGCAATGGGGGTAGGACCGGGCGACGAGGTTATCGTGCCGGCATACACTTATATTGCAACACCGTTGGCGGTTATAGCCGCAGGCGCAATGCCTGTTATAGCCGATGTTGACGATACGCTTACACTTTCAGCTGAGGATGTTAAGCGTAAGATTACAAAGCACACCAAGGCTATAATTCCCGTGCATATTCAGGGATTCCCCTGCGATATGGATGCGCTTACGGCTGTTGCTGAGGCGAACGGCATTTACGTGCTCGAGGATGCTTGTCAGGCAGACGGCGGCGCTTATAAGGGCAAACGTCTGGGCACAATAGGCGATGCAGGTGCGCTCAGTTTCAACTTCTTCAAAATAGTAACCTGCGGCGAGGGCGGTGCAATGCTCACCAATAACCGTGCTTTCTTTGAACGTGCTCTTATTTATCAGGACAGCGGCGCGGTTGCCTTTTTCGGTGACCAGATGAACGGCTTCTCAACCGAGGGATTCTGCGGCAACGAATACCGTTCCAACGAGCTTTGTGCGGCGGTGCTGAACGTTCAGCTTTCGCGTATGGATTCAACCCTTGCTGACCTGAGAAAAAACAAAAAGTACGTTATGGATAAGCTTGAGGGCATCTGCAGCTTCGTGCCTTCGCACGATATAGAGGGTGACTGCGGAACAACACTTGCTTTTCGGTTTGAAACCGAAGCTGATGCAAGAGCTTTTGCAACGGCAGAAGGTATAAACGGCACGTTGCCGATAGATACGGGCAGACACGTTTACACTCATTGGACTCCCGTTATCGAAAAGAGAGGCGCGTTCAATCCGCTTATGGACCCCTTCAAGATGGAGGCTAATAAGGACATCGTGCCTGATTATACCGACGATATGTGCGCAGATACACTCGATAAACTCGCAAAAGCGGTGTATATATACGTCAACCCCGATTCAACTCAGGCTCAGCTTGACGAAACGGTCAGACTTATCAAAACCGCACTTGCAAAAGACGAATAAACACAAAAAGCACGAATCAGATTCGTGCTTTTTATATTTGCAGTTATATTCTTGCGCAAGAAAATATCTGTGTTTTGTTAGCTGAAACACGTATGAAATACAAATTTAACAGTATAAATCTCCTCACTTTACATATCCTAACAACACGAATTTGTAAAATAAGGAGAAAGATATTTATATGGAAGCAACAGGAATTGTGAGAAGAATTGATGATTTGGGAAGGGTAGTTATCCCAAAAGAAATCAGAAGAACAATGAGAATCCGCGAAGGCGACCCGTTACATATATCATTGACACTTTTTGACAAATTTTGTATTGGGGTACATAGTGTTGTAAGAAGATCAACAGCGGAGTGAAATTCACTCCGCTGTTTTCATATTTTAACAAATCTCTCAAAAATAAGTATATTTTCATCTACTGTTGAATTCACACCCAACAAGGCACCACCAACGCCACCTGACAAAGCATTTTTACCCAGTTCGTTGGAATATGCAGTTACCAAATGCCAACCATCAAGACCTAAATCATTTAATGTTTGTGTCATGGCCTCTATATTCACTTTACCGGAATTCTTTTTAAACAAACCACTTACGTCTGATAAACTGATAACCTTATATTCATAATAACCATTAAAACTTTGTTTTCTCAAGTTATCTAATCGCAAAGAATACTGCTCTTCTCTTTGTTTACGCTCTTGTCTTTCTTTTTCCTGACGAATTTTTTCCTGCTTCTCATATTCCTTTTGTAGTTCTATTTGTTCTTCTAAAAGTCTCTGTTGTTCCTCTTGAAGCCTCTTTTGTTCTTCTTCCTCCAAACGCAATTTTTCTTCCGCTATTTTCTGTTCTTTCAGTTCTTTTTTCTCAAATAGTGGTTGGAAAAATTCCCGAACATTTATATCATCAGGAATTATTATATCGCCCCATAAATTTTCTTTGATTGGGAAAGTGGCATTATCCTTAATGTGTTTGTTTACCTCATATTCAGAAAAGCAGTATTTACGTGCAATTTCACTTGACTTCATTTTTCAATACCCTACCTTCGACAAAAATTTTCCAATAATAAATGCCAACATAAAGTCATAAATATTATATCACATCAAATAAAAAAAGCAAACCAAAACAGTATATATTCCATTTAATCACAAATACTAACAACACGAATTTGTAAAATAAGGAGAAAGATATTTATATGAAAGCAACTGGGATTGTAAGAAGAATCGACGATTTGGGAAGGGTTGTTATACCAAAAGAAATTCGTAGGGCAATGCGAATCCGTGAAGGAGACCTGCTGCATACAACATTGACACCAATCGACAGGTTTTGTTGGGCTATACATAGTATTGCAAATATGATATAATCGTCATAGTACTTATGATTATGGTGAGGTAATCCAATGGAAAATAAGAAAGCACTAATTTATTCGGCAAATATTTCCCCTATTAAATGTAAGCACTATTGGGGGTGTGACTTGAAACTTTATTACGAAGAACCTGTTTGGGAGATAGAGTTAACTGACATATATGCATGTGACAGATATAACGATGATGAAATAAAAAGGACTGTTACTTTACCACAAGAATTCCCGAATATTTCTACACAAGAACTAAAACAATTTATTGAAGAAATAAATTGTTTGGGACCCAATCAAGGTGGCGAAACACCATATAGAAAAATAAACGAATCTGATGTTGATATGATTCTTCAAGCTGCAAAAAACAAATAATATCAAGTATAAATCTCCTTGTTTTACAGATACTAACAGTACGAATTTGTAAAACAAGGAGAAAGATATTTATATGAAAGCAACAGGTATAGTTCGCAGAATTGATGACCTCGGTCGTGTGGTTATCCCTAAAGAAATCAGAAGAACTATGAGGATTCGAGAAGGCGACCCCCTGGAGATATTTACGGCGCCCGACGGTGAAGTAATATTCAAAAAATATTCGCCCGTGGGTGAGCTGTCCTCTCTTGCCGCTCAGTATGCCGACGTGCTTTGCCGGGGTGCTAACCGCCCCGTGCTTATCTGTGACCGCGACAGGGTTATTGCCTGCGCGGGCGTGCCCAAAAAAGAGGTTATTGACCGCCAGCTTTCGCAGGAGCTTGAGGACTGTATGGAGCGACGCGAAAGCTTTATCACACAGCGTGAGGGCGAGGGTATGGTGCCTGCCGTCGGTGTTGAACGTCTGGCTTGCGTTGCTTCACCGATTATCGCTGCAGGCGACGTTTCGGGCGCTGTTGTGATGCTTGGCGACGAAAAAACGTCTGTCCCTGCGGCGGCTGATATAAAGCTCGTTCAGGTTGCCGCAAACTTTCTCGGCAGACAGATGGAAGAATAATACACCTGATCTTACACAAAAATACCCGACGTCGGAAATGCTCCGTCGTCGGGTGAAATGTTTTTTATATCTTTGCAGGTGGAGTGCGGTGCTTTCTTTCTTTGTGCTTGGGCTTGGGCTGGATGTTGCCGGCTTTGGTGAGGGCGATTTTTGTCATAACAGGGCCGAAAAGCTCGTAGATAAGAACTGAGAAGAGAACGATGTTTCTTATCATTTCGCCTACTTTGCCAAGTTCCATTGCCGTAATCGACATACCGAGCGCAACACCTGCCTGCGGAAGCAGAGTGATGCCGAGATATCTTGTTGTGCTTTTGTCGCACTTGGTGATTTTGGCGCTCGCGTATGAACCTAAGTATTTACCGATTGAGCGGCTGACGATGTATGCAACGCCTATGCCGACGGTTGTAATATTGGTGAAAACGCTGAGGTCAAGCTCTGCACCGCTTAACACGAAGAACAGGCAGAAAAGTGGAGTAGTCCACGAATCCGTTTTGTCCATAATTTCTGCCGAGAAATCGCAAAGGTTGCAGAACATTGTGCCGAGCATCATACATACGAGAAGCGCGGAAAAGCCGATGTGCACACCGCCGATTGTGAACGTTTGCATTGAAAGCGCAACTGTGAAAAGCACGCAGGTTACGGAAAGGCAAAGACGTTTGCTGTTGGAGTTGAAGAAACGCTCAAACAAAGAGAAGAGCATACCCATAACAGCGCCCAGAGCAAGTGAACAGACAATTTCGATAATCGGCTCAAGCACGATAGCTTTTACGTTTACCGTGCCGTGCTCAATTGCCTTGGCAATGCCGAAGGATACAGCGAAGATTATAAGACCGACAGCGTCGTCGATTGCAACAATCGGGAGAAGCAAATCGGTCAGCTTGCCCTTTGCTTTGTACTGGCGTACAACCATAAGCGTTGCGGCAGGCGCAGTAGCAGCCGCGATGGCGCCGAGCGTAACAGCCATAGAGAGCGGAAGCTTTTCTTCGCCCAGAACAAAGTGAAGGCCGATAAGAGCGGCATCAACAAGCAATGTTGCGACAAAAGCCTGAACAATACCGATAAACGTAGCTTTGCCGCCGATTTTCTTGAGCTGAGAAAGCCTGAATTCATTACCTATTGCAAATGCAATGAATCCGAGTGCTGCCTGAGAAATGACTTCGAAATATTCGACGTTTTCCATTGAAACAAAGCCGATTCCCTCTATTCCGAGTCTGCCGATGCAGTGAGGGCCGATAATTATACCTGCAACGAGGTAAGAGGTGACCGACGGAAGTCCGAGCGGCTTTGTGATACGCGACAGGAGCAGACCTGCACCAAGCGCGAAAGATAAACACAGAAGAAGAGTTTGCATTTGCATTGATTACGCCTTCATTTCCTGAAAAAATACGTAAAAAGTATAGCACACGGATATGCAAAGTCAAGTGAAAAAAGAAATGAAAATAGAAGCCTTTTTATGCTGTGTTTTGTTAATTTTTTCGGTATAAACATCAAACCGCAACGTACAGGTTCAGTGATAAATCCCGTACGTTGCGGTTGTTGACGTATGCGCGGTTATTTCTTTAAAAGGTCGTCGATGTCTTCTGCTATAACCTCTATTTCGTGCATAATCCTGTCGAAAATGTTTTTAATTATTCTGAGAATTTTTACAATTATGTTTTCTGTTTTGGCTTCGGATTCTTCACCGTTGCCCATGTAGCATCCTATGTTGTTGCTTGTTATTTCGTTACCGAAAAAGTCGGTGGTAAGCCCGTCGTCGATTTCCATTCCTTTTCCGATAAGCGGAGAATTGAAGGCAAGCATAAAAGCCTCAACGCTTTCACCGTCTGCAAACGCGGGCAGGGTATTCATTGACGAAAGGTCAATTGCGGGACTGAGAGTGTTGTAATAGCAGTTGTTGCTGTATATGTTGCCTGCTTCAATTTCGTCGATGATGTCGCAGTTTATTACCTGACCTTCCGTCGGAATGATAATGTTGTTTGCAACTAGGCTGTTTGTAAGGTTGTAAAGCTGAAATTCGCCGCAATTGATAATTGTGTTGTTGTAAAATTTGAAGTTATCCTCGCCGTTGCCCGAGGCAACAAGGCTTCGGCCCTTGTTGTCATTGACGGAAAGACAATATCTTACGGTGTTGTTTCTCTGCGGGTCATCCTTGGCGTTGTTTACCATAAAGCGCTGGTTATCGTGGGAATAAATGTACTGGTATGTGCAGTTGTTGGTTGATGAGTCAAAATCTACCGCCATACCGTCACCGACGTTTTTCTGTCCTGCGATTTCACAGTACTGGATTGTGCTGTTTTCCGAACCCCAGAACCACATTGCGGCTGTGAAATAGAGGATGTTTCCGTCTTCGTCAACTCCTTCGCCCTGACAGGTGTTTATTGCCCTGCAGTTTGTGACGAGCGCACCGTCGCAGATTCCTACAATTACTGCCTCAGCATCCATTTCGTGGAAATAGCAGTCTTCAATCAGCAGACCTTCGTTGTATATAGGATCTTTTTCGTCATCGTCGCACCAGGGATTCTGCTGGTCGTTCCAAGAGCCCCAGATGAGGAAGCCGTTTGCTGTATCGTAAACCTCACAACCTTTGATTGTCAGGTCGTTGACGGGATAACGAGAGTTTGCGGGGAGTCCTTTGGCAACTACGGCGGCTCTGGCATGGGCAGCGCCTCGTGAAAGGTCGTCTCTTCCCGTTACTTTGCCGTTGGGCATACCAAAGAAATAAACGTTTTCAATCGTTATGCCGATACTCTCTTTGTTAATTGTGTCAATCCATATTCCGCCGCCGTTGGGTGCGGTCAACTGAATGTCGGAAACGGTGACGTACGAGCAGTCGATGAAGGTGAAAATCTCATCCTGAAGCTCGGTTTTCAGTATCGGTCTTTCGCCTTCGCCGTATGATGAAATGACGAAGGGAGCATCCTTAGTGCCTTCAATTCCCGTGAGCGTTACTGCACAGTCGTACGTTCCGCCTTTACGGAAAAGTACGGCATCACCCGGCCCGAATACTTCGTTGCTGAATCCGCCAAGGTCTTTCCACGCCTGATCGGGTGAATTGCCCGAGTTGGTGTTGTCACCGTCGATAGAGTCGACGTAGTAGGTTGTACCTTCGTTTGCGGCGGATGAAAAAGAGAAAACAGCCGCCGACGTTAACAGAATCGATACCGCCAGAAGAATACTTAAAATTCTTTTCATGTTTCGTTGCTCCTTTGATGAAATTATATCTTTGACTGTATTATAATACCAACGGCTGTTTTTTGCAATGCCGTAAGATTTTTCATAAGAAAAAAGCAAAGAGGTGTTGGGATTTTCTCTCAACACCTCTTTGCTTTTTAGTGTGTTATGTAATTGCTGAATGTTTTGCGCGAAATCAATACCAGAAGATACCGAGAAGCAGGATGCGGATTATCCACTGCCACCAAGTATATGAAACCGAAACATTAAATTTATCTGTTGCACCGTTGTACTCAACCGTAACAATCTGGTTGCCTGTTCTTGTGTTGTTGAATCCGCTTACCGTCATTTCGGATGTATCTGTTACGTTTTCGGTTGAGCCGTCACTGTATGTAACCAAAATTTCAATTCCGCTCAGGTCAATACTGCCTGATTTATAGGTATAAGAGGTTTTGGTAGGCGCAGTGATAATTTCAATTTCCTCTGCCTTTATCGGCTCAAACACAGCCGTGAAGGTCACATCCTTCGCAGGCATTATATTCGGAATTTCAGGTGACCATCCTTTGAAAATATAACCGTCTTTTTCAGGTGTCTGAGTGGGTGCGGTCAGAGTTGATTGTTCTGTTATTTCCTGCTCTGTTACAACACCGTCAACAATCCATTTGACGGTAAAAGTTCTGAAAGGAACGGTTACCGTGCATTCTGCCGCAATTCCTGTGCCGTTTACAGAAGCTGTTATTGTTGCAGTGCCGGGACCTACTGCGGTAACAACACCGTTTGAGTCAACCTTTGCGACATTCTCATCCGATGAAGCGTAGCTTACCGTGTTGCCTTCGCCTGCCGTAACTTTAAGCTGAGCTGTTTTGCCGTTTTCCAGTTCGATTTCATTCTGCTCAAATCGGAGCATATCCGTACAGACGGCATATTCGCTGAAGTGGTTTGTCTGCAGAATAATGTAACCGTCTTTTACTTCGAGCATATCGTGGGTAAAGCTTTCGTGGTCAGTCGGCAATACCGCATCGGATTTCCAATGAATAACCTTGAATGATTTGAGGAACTTTTCAGCTGCAGGGACGGTTACAGTTTCGCCGTCAGCTTCAAATACAAAGCTGTCATCTGCAAAATCAATCTTATCGGCGTCAATATCATATTCGCTTACTGAAGATAACGCCGTTTTAAGCATTGACATAAACTCATCCGAAGCTTTGATTTTTACGGTTATCTTTTCATCGGAAAGCGGCTGTATAGGTTTGTCATCACCGTCAACAAGCTTTATGTCAAGCACCTGTATCGGGTTAGTGAGCAGACGGTTATAAAATCCGTTTTGCTCGTAAGAGGTTGTAACGTTTGTTAAATCTTCAACCTTGAGGTGAACATTGCCTGCTTCCCAAGTAAAGTTTTTATCCGTGTGTTGGATGATAACACTTGCATCATCGCTTTTAAGCGTGTAGTGAACGGTTATGCCATCGAAGCTTTCACCGCCCGTTGCACGCTTCCATTGAGCTTTGTCGTTGCCGTAGTAAATATTAGTGATGTTGCTGTTATCGAATGCAGTTGGAGCGATTGAAGTAACCGTGCCGGGAATTTCGAGCTGAGTGAGACTTGTATCACCCTCAAAAGCCTTAGCTTCAATTGCTGTCAAGCCCTTATTCAAAGTTACTTCTTCGAGTGATGTGCAGTTTGAGAAAACGTTACTTTTTATAACTTTAACATTTTCGGGAATATTGACTTCTTTGAGGGAGATGCATGACAAGAATGTATTCTCTCCGATTTCAGTCAGATTGCTGCCGAGTTTTATATCTGTAAGCTTCTTGCAACCTGAAAAAGCAGCCTCGCCGATTTTTTCGATTGAGTCTGAAACATAAACTTGCTCAAGGGTATCACAGCCGTGAAAAGCCTCATTATTAATATATTTCACGCTGTCAGGCATGGTAATACTGTTTAGGTTATCAAAGTTGTAGAATACTCGGTCGGCAATGAGTTGTGTTTTAGAGTATAGAGTGCAGTCGGCAGGAATTTTATCTTTGTCAGCTGCTATAAGATTTCTCCCGAGATATAAAAAACCGTTATCCCAGTTTGCGGCGTCCTTATAAAATCCGGTATAACTAAATGCTCTTTCACCTATGTATTCCAATTCTCCGATTATATTTATATCGTTAAGGTTTGCACAGCCCTCAAAAGCACTCTCATTTACTTTTTTTACACTTTTCGGAAGAGTTACGTTTTGTAGATTCTTATAGCCGTAAAATAATGCTCTGCCGATTTCGGTTGTTCCTTCTGGGAAAATAACATCATAAACAATCTTTCCGTCAATGTACAAATCCGCACCGTACTGCAAAGGATTGGCATATATATTGTTAATGCTTAATTGACACCAATCTTCAATACTGCCAAGATAATATACACTTTTAAGGTTATTACAGTATTTAAATGCATCGCTTGCGATGTGCCAAATATTACGGTGAAGCGTTACCTCTTCAAGGGCAGTGCACCCTCTGAAAATATCTTCAACTCTCGTGACACCACGGGGAATACGACTACTCTTTAATGATGTGCAATTTTTGAAAATGCCGTAACCGATAGTTGTAATACTATCAGGTAAATCAAGACTTTCTATGCCGGTACATCCGCTGAATGCATAGCTGCATATTTCGTCAATATTGTCAGTAAGGGTTATTTTTTTAAGTTTTGTACATTCGCTGAATGCATAGGTGCTTATGTATGATATACCACCGTTTTGGAATTCAACGCATTCAAGATTTGAGCAATACTCAAAAGCTCGGCTTCCTGCAATTGCATTACCTCCGGAAACCGTTACTTTCTCAAGTGATGAGCATTTATAAAAGGCAGAACCGTTGAAATTTGATAATTTGTTTGAAGTCAGCAAAACTTGTTCGATGCCGGTACTGCAATAAAAAGCTTTCGAATCAACAACAGAAACGTTTTTTCCACCGGTTACTTTCTTCAAGTTTTGTGTATTGCCAAACGCAATGCTGCAAATTGTAGTAACACTATCGGGAATATCATATTCTGCAAGGCTTGACGCTGCCGGAAACAGATAAATCTTGGTTTTGTTTTTGTTGAACAAAACACCATTTTCATCTGTTGCAAAACTTTTGTTTCCTTCCTCGACAACTATTGTTTCAAGATTCATAAATCCGGTGTAATTACCATCAAAGTCATAGGAATCACTGCAAGTAACATCTTTTCCGATAGTGAGTTTCTTTATTTTGGCATAATGTGCGGTGAATCCGGCGGTTAAATTTCCGCTTCCGCCTATATTCATTTCACCGTCAGAATAGAGTGTCCACGTTACGTTGACGGATGTTCCGCTTGCAACTACCTCACGCTCTGCCGCAAGAGCTGTAAAGTTACCCAAAATCATAATAACGGCAAATATTACAGATAACGTTTTAATACCTTTTAATTTCATACAGATATTCCCTCCGTTTATTCATAAGCAGTGGCATTATAGCTTCCGCCTGATTCAGCGGTTACGTTTATTGCGTCAACTATGGCTTCTATTCCGTATTCATCCGACAGCCTGTTTTCAATTACATCCGCCGTAATGGTATCACCGGGCTCAAACAAAAGTGTTTTTGTCGTGCTTGTGCTTGAGTTCCAAACCGTTACGGTGACCGTTGCCGATTTAGGCGCCGTGGTAGTGGGTTTGGTTGTGGTTGTTGCAGCAGCCGTTGTCGATTTCCCCGCAGTGGTTGAGGGCTTGGCCGTGGTGGATGGTTTTGTTGTGGTGGTTGGTTTAGCTGTGGTTGTCGGTTTGGTTGCGGCAGTTGTTTTCCGTTCGGTTGTAACTGACTGTGTTGTAGTGTTTGCCGCAGTTGTTCCGCTGTTTGAACCTGTGGTTACCGTTACTGTTGTTGAACCGTTTAACGTCGAAAGCGTTAGTGTTGTGTTTTCAAATGTTACTTGCGTTTCACTTCCTGATTCGGTAGCGGCGATTGCTATGTTTTCGGAAGAAAGGCGGGCAGTTTCCTCAACTACTGAGGTTGTTGCTTCTGCGGCATGTTTATCGTGCATAACCTTTGCTCCTACGGCACTGCCGCCGACTGTTACCGCGCCTGCCGCTACTATGGCAACCACCTTTACGGATATGCCCGTTGCTGCCGCGCCTGCCGCTGTGCCCGTTGCAGTTGCTGTTGCGGTAGCTGTTGCCGCCGCACCTGAAGCGGTTGCCGTGCTCGTTGCTGCAGTTGCGGTTGAAGCCGCTGCAGTAACAGCCGCTGTGTTTGCCGTTGCAGTAACAGCCGCAAAAGCTGTTGCCTGTGCCGCACTGCCTGCAAACGAAACAGAAGCTGCTTCGGACGATTTGCGCAAAGCAAAAAGTATAAGCGGCAAGGGTGCAACACCGAAAAGCGGCATTCCTTTTTTGTTTCGTTTTTCTACCTCTTCTTTTATGTCTTCCCTTGCTCTGTAAAGTCGGGTTTTAACAGCACTTTCGGAAATACCGAGTTCTTCGGAAATTTCAGCAATGCTCATTTCGTGCTGGTAGAACAGTATAAGACAAAGACGCTTGTCCTCCGATACAGAGTTGACAATTTCTCTTATTTCCTCGCTGCGCTCGTCAAGCTCTGTGCTCGCTTCGGGTAAAAGTGAGGAATCGTCTTCTTCCTTTATTTCAAATATGTATTCGTGTTCTGCACCGAGCAAAGCAGGCTTTTTCTTTTTTAAATAATCTCTACCGTGGTTTGCGGCAATTGCCGTCAGCCACTTTTTTGCTTTTTCAGGCTCTTTTAGTGTGTGTATGCTTTGCAAAGCAGAAACGAAACAGTCCTGCGTTAAGTTTTCTGCCTCGTACTTATCGTGCGTAATTTCAAACAGTATTGAATACACGAGCGGTGAAAACTCGGTGTAGAGCTGTTCAAACGCTTGCATATCGCCCTGCTTGGCTTTCTCGGCAAGCGATGTGATAGTACTGTCATTCATCCGCAGACCGTCCCTTTCCGTATAATAATTAATGTATTAATTATATCAAATAATATTCTTATTTCAATAAAAAAGCGAGATTTGGCGACTTATTAATTTTTTATGAATTCTTTTGTTTTTTGTGTAACCTTTTGCTTTTTCATTCGTCTATGGTGAGCAGACGGGCAAAAACATTTTTGAATTTTTTTGCAAATTTATGAAACCTTTTCGTTTTTCGCTCGTCTTATGCTTGTGAGAGGACAAAACGGTGGTGAAAATATGGAGATTGATTTCAAAAGAACAGCCGAGCTTGTTGTTCAGATACAGAATGGTGATAACTCCGCTTTTGATGAGCTTTATCACCTGACAAGCAAAAGAGCCTTTTTTCTTGCAAAAGAATTTGTCAAAAACGATGACGATGCAGAGGATATACTCCAGGACAGCTACATAAAGGCTCTTGCGAAAATCAACGAACTTGAAAATCCCGAAACCTTTGTGAGTTGGTTCAACAGAATTGTTGCCAACAAAAGCAAAGACTACATAAAAAAGAAAAAGCCCTCGCTTTTTGAATGTGACGAGGACGAAGTGTATGAGGTTATTGCTGATGAGAATACGACATTCTCACCTGAAGAAAACGCAGACAAGGAAGACCTCAGAAAAACCGTTATGCAGGCGCTCGATGAGCTTAGCGAAGATAAAAAAGCGTGCATCGTTATGATGTATTACGAGGAAAACAGCATTGGCGAAATTGCCAAATGCCTCGAAATCCCCGAAGGTACGGTCAAAACAAGGCTGTACCACGGGCGTAACGAGCTCAAGCGGTGCTTTGAACGTGCGGGCGTTACCTCGCTTTACAGTGCGGCGCCGATTGGCATTATAATTTGGGCACTCCGAAGTTCTGCCCAACCCGCTCAGGCATCGTTTGCTGCGAGCCCTGCTTATACGAGCGTGCTTGCAGGTGTCAAAGCTGCTGCAATAAGCACTACGGCAGCGGCGACAGCTGCAGGCACAGCCACCATCGGTACGGCAGCTTCCGCAACAACTGTTTCTGCTGCAGCAGCAACAGGCGGCGCAGTTGCGACAGGAGTAACGGCAAAAGCAATTGCAATCGCAGTTGCAGGCGCCGTTGTAATCGGCGGAGGTGCTGTGGGCTCTAAAGTTTTACACGACAAGCGTGCAGAAGAAACAACTACAGTTGTTACCGAGCAATCAACCGAGCTGTCAGGTGAAAACATAGCGGTAATTGCAACAGAAGCAGAAAGCAAAACATATATCTCGTCAGAAAGTGCAGCGCTAACCGTTTCAACTGTGAACAGCACAACTGTTCTGACGGTGACAACAAATACCGGCACAACAGCAGCCGGTAACACAACGCATGCAGTTACAACAAGCTCCAAAGCAACAACTGCCGCTCCGATAACAATAGGTATGGCAACGGTGTTGATAGAGGTTTGTGATTCTAATTGGAACACACTGAAAACCATTAATATGGCGGTGGACGCAGGCAGTTACATTACAGCAAATACCATAAAAGCAGAAGTTTTAAAGTATGTATCGGAATATGGAGAAAGCTACACCGGCGTGATGACTATTGATGAAGGCGAAATAATTTCGTCAGCGCCCGGTGTACAAGCAGGTAAAACATACAGCTATGTAGTAGTTGTATCTTAAATAATAATTTACGGAGGAAAAAGTTATGAGAAAATATTACTTAAAATCACTGGCAGTGATTCTTGGTATGGTGATTTTACTAAGTGCTTTACCTTTATCTGTTTCTGCTGAAGATTTATCAGGAACTTTGGGTGAAAGCTTAGCCTGGACTTTAGAAGAAGGGTGTCTGAAAATATCAGGAAAAGGCAAGATACCGGATGGTATAAGTTGGAGCAACTCCTCAGATATAAAAAAGATCGAAATCGGATCAGGCATAACGGGTATTGGCGAATCTGCTTTTAAAGAGCTCAAAAATTTAAAAGAAGTCATTATCCCTGAAACAGTAACTTCGATTTCAGATAACGCATTTGAAAAGTGCATAAGGTTGGAAAAAGTGAATTTTCAGGAACTCGATGCTGATAGGATACTGACTTTAGGATGGTATGTCTTTTTTGATTGCTTTAGTCTTGTAAGTGTTAATCTGCCGTCAGGAATAGAATCTATACCTGTAGGGACTTTTGCAGAGTGCGTTAGTCTGAAGACTATTACTATTCCCAATACTGTGCTGGATTTACTGCAAAACAGTTTTTTTGGTTGCACCGCTTTGGAAACTGTAAATTTTGAAGAAAACAGCTGTCTTAGAGGTATTGATAGATTTGTATTTCAAAACTGTTGTTCACTAAAAAATATTACTATTCCTGAGAGTGTAGAGATAATAGCGAACACCGCTTTTGACGGTTGCTTATCTTTAGAATCCTTAAACATACCTCAAAACGCAACTGTAGCATATGATGACACCTGTACATGTTTATCACTTAAAGAAATAGATCTCGATGAAAATAATAAAAATTTGTATTGCGATGAAAACGGTTCCCTCTATCTGAAAACAGACAATCAGCCTCAGCCGCTAATGACCGCTGTCAATAGCGGTTTGACGAAACTTAAAATAGGTGCTGATATAACAGAGCTTTATTTCAAGATGTTACAGTATCGTTATTTAAAAGATTTGGAAGAAATCACGGTCGAAAAAGGCAACACAAATTTTGCAGTTGATGAAAACGGTGTTCTGTACAACGCTGCTAAAACAAAGCTTTACAAATACCCTTCCGCAAGAACTGATGAAGAATTTACGATTCCAGCAACAGTAAAGGAAATAGATGTGTTTGCTTTTTGGGGAGCAAAAAACTTAAAATCAGTTTCCGTAGACACCGGTAATGAATATTTTTCTTCAGTTGATGGCGTGCTTTATAGCAAAGATATGAAAGAAATCATATGGTATCCTGCCGGTAAAACAGACACTGTTTATACTGTGCCGGCAACTGTGGAAACTTTACGTGGAACTTCTTTTGCGGATGCTGAAAATTTACAGGAGTTTTCCGTTTCAAGTGATAACAAATTTTTCGTTAGTATTGATGGTGTGCTTTACAAGGTGAGCAGCAGATATAATACAATTTGGGCAGTTGCTTTCCCGTGTGGAAAAAATCTTAACGAATATACGCTTTGCGATGCAGATTATTACAAAGAATTTTTTGATTCAAATATAGATTGTAATGATTTTAAAGTATGTATCTACCTTAATGCTTTTTGGGGAACTAATATCAAAACACTGAATATTCCCAAAGAATTTGGAGGTGTTATTTATTGGGATAGTGGAAATCAAACAATAAGAACTCTTCCTTTAAAAGTAGATACTATTAATTATGAGGGCGAATTCTTTTTTGATTGTTTTATTGAAAACTTAGACCTTCCTGAATTAATCGCAGCAACTAATATCAATAGTTCTGTAAAGCTGCCTGAGTTTTCCGGCGGTGGATCAGTTACACCTGACGAACCCATTAATCCTGATACCAACGTAGTTATTGAAAAAGACTCTGAAAATGGTAACGGCATTAAGGTTAAATATGATGCTTCATATTTTGACAATAATGATGAGGTCTTTCTTATGGCGGAAGAAAAAGACAGATTCAGCAGTAACATTGCCGGCTATGACAAGGACGGTGTCATTATCAAAAGGTATGATATCCGCCTTGTAGACAAGGACAATGTTAACGTTAAGTCCACCAATGATTCAACAGAATACACGGTTAAAATTCCTGTTCCCACAGGTTATGAGGATTATACTCAGTTCATGATAAGACATTGGATCACGCTTGATAACGGAAACAAGGAATCTGAAATTATTAACGCAAAGGTAGCAGACGGTTATATCGTGTTCACCACAAAATCCTTCAGCTGCTTTGAAGTTCTTATGAATTTCGGTTTTGAGACGGATTTTGTTGAGCTGGTTTACTTAACCTCAGCCCATCTTCCGGCAACAACCTGTGACGGTCTGAGTGTAACATATATTTCGTCAAATACTGACATTGTTGCCGTTGATGCAAACGGAAACATCACTACTAATGGCAGAGGTACAGCGACCGTTACGGCGACTTTTGAAAACGAATACGGCGAAACCTTTACTGATACCTACGAGGTGAAGGTAAAATTCACCTTCTGCCAGTGGTTGATATACATTCTTATCTTCGGTTTTATCTGGTATTAATAACAGATTACCGCGAGATTGAGAAACGTTATCTGCAATATCAAAAATTAACGATATAACAAAAGCTTGAGTTTTTTTAAAAAGTTTTCAAAAAAACTTTGAACCAAACGAAACTCTCCGTCGTCTTACAGGCAGAACGGCAGAAAAGCCTATTAAAAACAAAGGGGAGTTTCGTTATGTTAAGTATTTATTTTGATGCAAAATTTCAACGCTGGTGTATTGATTACGGCACGCACAGAAGGTATTTCAATAGCTCGTCCGAAGCATATAAGTTTGCTTACGGCTGCTGATAGATACAAACAAAAAGCGCCTTTAAAAATCCAATAACAAAAATCGGAGGTAAAAATTATGTTTTGCTCATTCTGCGGAACTCAGATTCCCAACAATTCAACCGCTTGCCCCAGTTGCGGCAGCTCAATCATCCAAAACAGCGCGCCGTTTGATGTCGCTGTTAATCCTGTTAACAATTACGAAATGCAAAAGAATGCGGTTCGTACAAGCGAAATCAACTCGCTTGCAAATACAATTGCTCACTTTGAACAAATAGCAGATAAGTTTACTGCATATGATAAAGCCAGCGCGGCGATGAAGCATTACGGCAGAGGACCTAAAAACACTCGTTTTGTTTTTGCCGGTATATTCCTTGGAATTTTGGTATTCTTTATTGCTATGATGGTTGCGACAAATTCACTTTTTCTTCCGACATTATTTTTTGCGCTTGTGTTTTTCGGAACTCCGGCTGCAGGTCTCATTGTATGGGGTGTGCTGATCAAAAAAAGAGCTAAAGCAAAGCATAAGCAGTGGGAAGATGAATATATTCGACTTTCTGACGAGATATATGCTCATTACAATGCGTATCCGAATTGCCCCGTAGGTATGGAATATATCAATCCGAGCATTTTACATAATATTATGCAGATTTTGCGTTCAGGCAGAGCCGACACAATAAAGGAAAGCTTAAATGTAGCTGTGGCAGATGCCGGAGCAGCACAGGTACAGCAATATCTGAAAGATATGAAAAAGATAGTTGAAGAAACCAGGGCAGAAGCAACGATTGCCGCTGTGTTTGCAGCAGGAAGCTTTTTTAAATAAAATTGCTTGATATTGCAAACAACAATTGAACAAATCTGTAAATTATAGGAGAAGCAATCTATGAAAAAACAAATACATAAAATTTTATCTGCAATGCTTTGCATAGTACTATTACTCAGCTCTCTGCCGGTTATGTCTTTTGCGGTCACGGCAAGCGGCACCTGTGGCGAAAACGCAAACTGGAGTTACAGTAACGGTGTGCTTGAAATATACGGTCAGGGCAAAACAGAAGACTATGGTCTGCTTGGGGATAAACCTTGGCAGGAATATATGGAAGATATAACAAAAGTAATTATCGGTGAAGGAATAACTTATGTTTCGTCTTATGCATTCTACGGCTGCGAGGCGTTAACAGATGTTGAACTCCCGTCAACCCTCACGGAGCTTAGTGACGGAATGTTTTACTGCTGTTATTCGCTCAAAGAAATCGAGCTGCCTTCAGCAATAACAGAACTTCCAAGAGGCGTGTTCAGTGCTTGCGGATTTGAAAGCTTTGAAATTCCCGATACAATTACAGTGATAGGAAAGCATGCTTTTAACGCCTGTGAAAACCTTGAGTCAGTAACAATACCCGACAGCGTCACTGAGATAGGTGATTACGCTTTCTCAAACACCGGATTGAAGTCTGTTACTATTCCCGGAAGTATTAAAATAATCGGCGGAAGCGAGGCTGAATACGAAGCAGCAATCAACGAGGCTCCTTTCCAATACTGCAAAAATCTTGAAACCGTAATTCTTCTTGACGGTGTCGAAACAATAGGAATGTGTGCTTTTATTGATTGTCCGTCTCTCAAATATGTGAAAATTCCCGACAGCGTTACATCTGTTGAATACGGTGCTTTCGCACTCTGCTCGTCACTTGAATCAATTATCTTTCCTGAAAGTATCAGCTCAATCGATAGATTTGCTTTTTATAGCTGTAAAAAACTTCAGGATGTATATTTCAAGGGCACACAGGCACAGTGGGAAGAAATTCCGATAGGCGAAGAAAATGAATACCTTATCAATGCAACAATGCATTACGATTATATCGAAATAAGTGATGTTATTCCCGAAGATAACAAAATTATCAAAACACCTTCTGTAACTACGGTAAAATACGGTGATACACTTGTTTTACATTCAGGTATCGAAAAACTGCCCGAAGGTATGAGAATTGAGTGGAAGGCTGACAGCACAGCGGTAACACTTATACCGAGCGAAGATACACTTACCTGTGAAGTGGTTTCAGTTGAGAATGCCGATGTTACAATTACCGCAATAATTACAGATGCAGAAGGAAATTCTGTACTCGATGATAACGCAAACGAAATTGTTACACAGCAGACAATCACGTCGAAAGTGAATATCTGGCTGAAGATAGTCTCTTTCTTTAAAGACCTTTTCAGAATCTCAAGAGTTATTGCTGAATAAGTGTTTAGTTTTGACCCCACAACTGCGGTGGGGTCATTTTTTATATGCAAGGCAGGGCACTGCCGAAAGAAACAAAAAAACAAGCAGCACATCTGACGATGTACTGCTTGTTTTGGCGCGCTGGAAGGGACTCGAACCCCTGACCTTTTGGTTCGTAGCCAAACACTCTATCCAGCTGAGCTACCAGCGCAAAAGTGCGGTTTTTTGACCGCTCA
>JAZRRT010000058.1:0-5396 GCA_045650985.1 Acutalibacteraceae bacterium
TTCCGCTAAGACTCCCAATCTTGACAGCCTTTTTGCAAACTATCCCCTCACATATATCGGTGCATCCGGTCTTGACGTCGGTCTTCCCGACGGTCAGATGGGCAACAGCGAAGTTGGTCACACAAACATCGGTGCAGGCCGGGTTGTTTACCAGGAGCTGACAAGAATTTCAAAGTCAATCTCCGACGGTGACTTCTTCACAAACGCTGAATTCACAAAGGCAGTTGAAAACTGCAAGGCTAACGGCTCCGCTCTTCACCTTATGGGTCTTGTATCCGACGGCGGTGTTCACAGCCACAACACTCACCTCTACGCTCTCCTCGAGCTTGCAAAGAAAAACGGACTCGAGAAAGTATACGTCCACTGCTTTATGGACGGACGCGACGTACCGCCCACAAGCGGCAAGGATTTCCTTGTTGAGCTTTACAAGAAGTGCGGCGAAATCGGCGTAGGCACAATTGCTTCCGTTATGGGCAGATACTACGTAATGGACAGAGAGAAGAAATGGGACCGTGTTGAGAAGGCATACCGTGCAATGACAGCACTCGACGCTCCCAAATTCTCCTGCGCAAAGGAAATGATGGAAAAATCCTACGCTAACGGCGTAACGGACGAGTTCATCGTACCCTGCGTAAACGAGAAGGCTGAAGCAGTCAAGAGCGGCGACAGCGTTATATTCTTCAACTTCCGTCCTGACAGAGCAAGAGAAATCACACGCGCATTTGTAGACAGCGAGTTTGACGGTTTTGCACGCGACGAGATGCTCGACCTTTGCTACGTATGTATGACCCAGTATGACGAGACAATGCCCAACGTTGAGGTTGCTTACAAGCCCGAGCGCATCACAATGCCCCTCGGTGAAGTTATCAGCAACGCAGGTATGAAGCAGCTTCGTATTGCCGAGTACACAAAGTACGCTCACGTTACATTCTTCCTCAACGGCGGTGAAGAAACCGTTTACGAGGGTGAAGACAGAAGCCTTACAGACTCTCCCAACGTTGCAACCTACGATATGCAGCCCGAAATGAGCGCATACATCGTTGCCGACAAGGTTGTTGCAGCAGTTGAAGAAGACAAGTACGATGCAATTATGCTCAACTTCGCTAACTGCGATATGGTCGGTCACACAGGTATTTTCGATGCCGCTGTTGCAGCAGTCGAAGCTGTTGACGAGTGCGTAGGCAAGGTTGTTGACGCTGTTATGTCCAAGGGCGGTATCGTCCTCATCACAGCTGACCACGGCAACGCAGACAAGATGTATGAGGATGACGGTTCACCCTTCACCGCTCACACAACTTACCCCGTACCCTTCTGCGTAGTCGGCTACGACTGCGAGCTTAAAGAGGGCGGCAAGCTCTGCGATATCGCTCCCACAATGCTTCAGATTATGGGTCTTGAGCAGCCTGCACAGATGACAGGTTCATCACTCATTAAATAAGCTATTTTAAAATAACAAACCGCTGTACCGATTATGTTCGATACAGCGGTTGTTTGTTAATTTCAGTTATCTGATGATTCTTTATTTTTCAAGTATTCTTTCAAAATTTTGTTAACATATTGTGAGAAAGAGCGTTCATCATTTTCTGCCAGAAGCTTAATTTTTTCGACTATGTCGTTATCAAGCGTAATGCTTACCTTTTCTTTTAACGGTTTCAAAAAATCACCTCTCGCAGTAGTTTGTGCTAGTATTATACCACTCAATCTTTTAAAGTGTTGACTCGTAGGATAAAGTATGATAAAATACTACCACAGTGTGGTGACTTAATATTATGAGCAATGTTAATGATATGAAAAATTTATCTATAACACCCGGAAACTTCGGCAACGATTGCATAGGAAATGGTGAGCATTACGATGCTCAAGGTAATCAGATAATACTCTGTGATGAATGCGATTTTCAACTTTGCTGCTCTGAAGAAACAAACTGCCAAGAATGCCGAATTAAAGCTTGTCCAAAAAATAACCGCTGTACCGATTGAGTTCGATACAGCGGTTTTGTTTATTCTATTAAGAATTAAAGTGCAATTTCCTTGCCTGTCTTTGCAGACTCATAAATAGCGCAAAGAATCTTAATCATATCGATACCCTGCTGAGGCTCAAAGATGGGCTTTGCGCCGTTGATAACAACGTCGTAGAAGTGACGAAGGTTATACATATGACCGTGCTTTTCGTTGATGTTTGAAGGAACGATATCAAGAAGCTGACCGTCTTCCTCGGTGAAAATCTCGAGTTTACCGTTGCGCCACTCAAGGCCTGACTTTGTACCGCGAAGCTCAACAAAGCGGTTTTCACTCTTGATATTTGATGCCCAGCTGAACTCAATCTGAAGCACTGCACCGTTGTCAAAACGAATCATACCCATTGCAAGGTCTTCAACGTCGAACGTACCGTCTGCCATCTTGTCGCCGAAATCGGAGTTGACTGAGTCGCTTGAATCGTTATCGGCAAACTTGCAGTATGTATTACCCGAAACAGCAACGGGTGTGGGGTTGCCCATAAGCCAGATTGAAAGGTCGATAAGGTGAACTCCAAGGTCGATAAGCGGACCGCCGCCTGACTGCTCCTTGGTTGTGAACCAGCCGCCCTTGCCGGGAATACCGCGTCTTCTCTGCCAGCCGCAACGGCCACAGTAGATTTCGCCCATCTTACCTGCTTCTATATACTTCTTCGCATACTGTGAAGGAGCTACAAAGCGGTTGTTACGCATAATCATAAGCGTCTTGCCTGCCTTCTTTGCGGCAGCATCCATACGAAGTGCTTCCTCAACGCTTACAGCATCGGGCTTTTCACAGAATACGTGCTTGCCTGCCTCAAAAGCGGCAACAGCAATAATCGAATGGAGATAGTTGGGTGTGCAGATATCAACCGAATCAATGCTCTCGTCCTTGAGAAGCTCGTTATAATCCGTGTAAACATCTGCATCAGGGAAATAGTTATCCTTGAGGAACTGTGCTCTCTCCTCAATAATATCACAAAGGGCAACGACCTCAATTCTGTCATCGTTAAGATACTCCTCGAGGTGAGCACCCTTACAGATTCCGCCGTTACCGATAATACCTACGCGCCATTTTGCCATTGGACATTCCTCCGTTTTTTTATTAGGTTAAATCAACAATATCACCGCAACACAACAATGTCAACAGTATTTTCCTTATTTTAATTAAAAATATATTGACTCCTGACAATAAGAGTGGTACAATTTTTGTGGCAAATTTGAAAAAACAAGAAAGGAAAACTAAAACTATGCTTGAAGCAATTTTCGCATCCAAAGCATTCATTAAGGTTCTCACGGCACTGTCCGCCTTTTTGATGCTCTTCCTCAGCCCCGGCGGTGCAATCCGTCAACCCGGTGCAGCAGACAAGTGCCCTGATTTTATGGGTGAAGCTGCAGTTGCAGACCCGATGGACGAAATCGTAGTTCCGCAGAACCCCTTCCTCGCAGAAGAGGGCAGAAACGGTATGCACGGTAACTCCTACAACACAGGCTCCTACAACAACATGGGCCCTCTCGGCATCAATCCTGTTGTCAAAAGCCGCTCACTGAACGTTTTCGGCGGTCTTGTCGCAACATGTATGTTCGACAGCCAGGGCAGAATTATGTGTATCAGCGGTAACGTTGTCGGCTTCCGCCTTCTCCTTCTCGATCCCGACACACTTGAAATCCTTGCTGAAACGCGTCTTCCCCAGCGTCCCTCCACAATCGAAGCTATCAAGAGATTTGACTTTGCTTCAATCTCTAGCGACACTTCAGGCGGCGCTTACTGCCACCTTTACGAAGGTGACAAACCGATTATCGGTAACTCCGAGAACATAATCCAGATTTATTACATTGACGAATTCACAGGCACACCCGAGTGGAAAGTTGAAAAAGAATACGACGTCAACAGCTATCTCCCCGAAGGTTCATACATCACCGATGCTATGCCCGACTATAAGGGCAACATCTGGTTTGTAACACGTCCCGGTGAAGTAGGCTACATCGAAAAGGGCACAGATAAGGTTTTCTTGACCAAGCTCACGTTCGAAGGCAAGGGCGAAGAAATCCAGAACACATTCGGTATGGCAGAGGACGGTGTCTACATCGTATCTGACCACGCAATGTACCGTTTTGACATCAACGCAGACGGCACACCCTACTACACATGGAGAACTTCTTACGACCGCGGCACAACACTCAAGCCCGGCGCTATCAACCAGGGCAGCGGCACAACACCCACCCTTCTCGACGTTCCCTGTGCAGACGGCAGCATCAAGAAGGTTGTTGCTATCACAGACAACGCTGACAAACAGGTTCACGTATGTATCTATGACCGTGAAAACGGCGACATCATCGCTGAGGTTCCCGTATTCACAGAAGGCAAGAGCGTAAGCGAAAACAGCCTTATCGCTCACGGCCGCTCATTCATCGTTGAGAACAACTACTCCGAGTCAGGTTCAGGCTTCCTTGTAACCGACCCGACAAGTGAGCCCGGTGTTGTCAGAATTGACCTCAACGAAGACTGCACGGACGCATTCATCGCATGGGAGAGCCAGGAAGCTTCCTGCACGGTTGTTCCCAAGCTTTCAACAAAGAACGGTCTCGTTTACCTCTACACAAGAGAGTACGATGACGCTGAGGATACCGATGACGACGGCATCCCCGAAGGCAAGGTTGCATGGTACCTCACAGCTGTTGACTTTGATACAGGTGAAACAGTATTCAAGGTATTCACAGGTATCGGCAGAAACTGGAATAACAGCTACGGCCCGATTACAATCGGCCCCAACGACACACTCTACGTCGGCGTATTCAACGGCATTATCTCAGTTAAGGATTCTGTTGAATAATCTTATCTGAACAAAAAATCGCTTGAATTGCAAATTGCGGTTCAAGCGATTTTTATTTATTATTGCACAAAATAAACAAGTTATGATATAATCAGGTAAAATAAAACTACGAGGTGGTTAAAAATGGCAACCTTCAAAACAGCAATAGGACTTATGCTGGCAATTGTTATGTATATAACAAACGGCATATCCTCTTATCTTCCCGGAATTGTTCCCAAACCTTTGGATGAGGCTGAACTTCCGACATTGATCAACGATTTTGACAGCGTACCGCTGGCAGACGAAATAATTGTTGTTGAAAGCGGCAGAGTAACATTCGAAGAGCGCGCCGCAATTCAGTGCCTGCAAGGACTTGTAGGACGCACAGAAGCAAAAATTTTCATCAACTACGGCATGGATTCCAAGTCAGAGCTTCAGGATTTGAAAGACAACGGCCGTTCACTCTCTTACACAGATGAAAACGGCAATTACTGGACGCTTAAAAACCTTGTGCCCCTCTTTGCCTCACACATAAAAGACAACGGCTACGTGCTTTATTCCGATGCAAACACACATTCACAGATTAACCT
>JAZRRT010000059.1:0-5094 GCA_045650985.1 Acutalibacteraceae bacterium
TATTGTAGCAGCAGGTCTTGCAAAGAAGTGCGAGGTTCAGCTCGCTTATGCTATCGGCGTTGCACAGCCTGTATCCGTTCGTGTTGATACCTTCGGCACAGGCGCAGTTGCAGAGGATAAGCTTGAGGAAGCTGTTGCAAAGGTATTTGATCTTACACCCAGGGCTATTATCGACACACTCGGCCTTCGCAGACCCATCTACAAGCAGGTTGCGGCTTACGGCCACATCGGCAGAACGGATATTGACCTTCCTTGGGAAAAAACCGATAAGGTTGACGAAATCAAGTCTTTAGTGTTATAATTGAATATTAGAAAGGGGCGATCTTTCGGTTGCCCCTTTAACCCGTTATAAAGGGGGCGAAGAAAATGATCGATTTGCATTGTCACATTCTTCACGGCATTGATGACGGTGCGCGCAGTATTGATGAAGCGGTTCACCTTTGCAGAATTGCACAGGGCAACTCAATTCACACCGCCGTACTTACTCCTCACCTTGTTCATCCCGAAACGGTTGATGAATTTGTCGCCGTTCGTGATAAGCGTATAGAAGAGCTGAGGGCAGCAATAAGTAAAGAGAATATTCAGCTTGAGCTTGTGCCGGGCGCAGAGGTCTTTGTTAACGATGACATTTTCTATGCTCCGTCGCTTGACGCGGTTACGCTCGGCGGCACAAAGTATATTCTGATTGAGTTTGATTTCAACGGGCTCAACATAAACAGAATAATCAAGTACGTAAACGAGTTTGTTGCAAGAGGGTATTATCCGATTATTGCACATCCGGAAAGATACCGCTTTATGCAGCAGGATTACGATATTGTAAATCACCTTGCCGACATGGGTGTTTTGTTCCAGGTTAATTCGTCAAGCCTTGCAGGTTTCAGCGGTTTGGAAACGCGTGAGCTTGCCTACGCGATGGTTTCTTCGGGCATAGCCTCGTTTATCGGCACGGACGCACACTCTGTTGCTCACCGTCCGAATAATCTTCTTGAGCAGCGTGATTTGTTCCCGACTACAATCAGTTTTGACACTTACGATAATCTGCTCGGCAAGAATGCCGCGACAATTCTCAACAACGCAATGATTGACAGAGGTCGCGTCTATCCCATCCGCAGAAAAAGGTTTTTCTGATTAACAAGTTTAATTCCCTGTTTTTGTTTACTTTTGTGCGAATATAGTATATAATCTTTCTGTTTACCTTAGAAAGGATGTTTTGTGATGCAAGAAAGAAGAAGTGAAACTGCAGGCGCACTTCTGGGCAGCGGTTTATTCTCTGAAAGCTCAAATTTTGATATATTCCGTTTAATCCGCGCTCTTCTTCGCAGAGTGTGGGCGATTGTAATGGTCGGCGTTATTTTTGCCGCTGCAGGATTTTTCTTTGCAAAGGCAACCTACGTCAAGAGTTACGTCGTTACGGCAACGCTTCAGTTTACTACAACCAAGTATATCAAGGTTGCCGACGAAAAAGGTAAGGAAGATCTTGTTCTGGTTGTTGTGCCTTACGAGAATGACGACAAGGACAGCTTTAAATATCTGCTCAAGACGGATATTATGATTAACCGTCTTCACGAAAGTATTTACAAAAACACAAAACTCAGATACGACCACGAGATGATAAGAAATGCCATCGCGGTTAACGAAACCGATGTTAAGGATTTCTTTGAGCTTCAGGTCACCAGCACGGACAGCGAGTTCTGCCGTGTGCTTATGGATGCGATAATCGACGTGTTCCCCGACTACCTGAAGAGTGTTCAGAGCACACTCGGTTGGGAGCTTGTCAACTACCCGAAGGAGCCTTCCGTAAATAACAGCGACAACGCCACGAAAATTGCGCTGGTTGCTTTCCTTGCAGGTGCATTGCTGATTGCCGCGATAGTTATTATTGTTGAGCTGTTCAGCGATACGGTCAAGGATATTGACGACATCCGCAACAAGACAAGCGCACCCGTCATCGGCTCTATCCCCTATGTCGGTAAGAGCACCGGTCTTATCAACAAAAAGCCGATGTTTACAGGCGGTCTGCTTATAACCGACGAAGATAAGGTCAGCTTTGCTTTCGTCGAATGTTTCAAATCAATCCGTACACGTATCGAAGGTCTTGCAAACAACAAGGGCTTCAAGACGTTCCTTGTTTCATCAACCTATGAGAACGAGGGTAAGACAACTGTTGCAATCAACATAGCTTGTTCGCTCGCTCAGAAGGGCAAGTCTGTTCTTCTTATCGATGCCGACCTTCGTAAGCCTGCCGTTCTGCGCACAATTGGTGTTAAGTATGACGATAAGTCGGGTCTTATTCCGATTATCAAAGGCGAATCAACTTACAGAGAGTCTGTTAAGTATGTAAAGAGCCTTGGTCTCTTTATTCTTCCCAGCGGCGGTATTACACAAAAGTCATCCGAAGTTCTTGATGCTGACAAGGTCCGTGAGGTTCTTGAAACAGCAAGAAAAGAGTTTGATTTTATCATTATCGATACTCCGCCCACCCGTGTTGTTTCAGACAGCCTTGTTATTTCAACTCTTGCTGATGCAATGATATTTGCAATCAGAAAAGAGCACGCAAAGATTTCTGAAATCAACGAAACTCTTGATGAGATTGCGGCAACAAACATCGAAATTGCCGGTGCCGTATTCACAATGAACGAGCAGGAGTCACGCGGAAGAATCCTCAACAAGGGTAATGGCCTTCGCTCCAAGCGTTACGGCAGTTACAGCAGCTACGGCAGCTATGGCAGCTATGGCAGCTACGGCGGCGGCTACGGTTACGGCGGCGGTTATGGCTATGGCGGCGGTTATGGCTATGGCGGCGGCAGCTATGGCTACGGCAACGGCAGCTATGGCTACGGCTACGGTTCTCGCGGTAACGGATATGGTTACGGTTACGGCTACGGTCTGTTCAGAAAGAAGCACAAGAAGCAGGCAAACCAATCTGCTCCCGCTGTGCCTCCTCAGGAAAACGCTGACCAGACAGGAAACGGTTCCGCTAACGGCAAACAGTAAAACAGACTATAACACGGCACAGACCTTACGGTTTGCGCCGTGTTTTTGTTTCTCCTATATATTATAATATTATTTACATTATATTAGAGGTATGTAGTGGCAAAAAATGGTCGTTTTTTGTGTGCGCGGGGTTATGTTTGGCGTGGACAGTTGTGCGGTTTGGAGAGCGTACCACAATATACAGTACCAACAAAAAAGCAAAGCCATAACGGCTTTGTATTAGTGCACAAAAATTGCTTTTTTCGCTTGTGCAAAAAACACAATCCGAAGTATTTTCTGCTTTAGTGGTTGACAAACCCCCTTATAAAGTACTAATATAATAATGACTACCAGAATGACAAAGGGGGTAGTGCCCCCTGTTGCCATTTCAGACTTAGTTAAATTGCTTCTGCCAATTAAACCCGCCGTCGAAAACCGGTCATGCTGAAAAGCAAACAGTATGCCGACGGCAGTCTGTTAAAGTGCAGTTCCATCGGCCTACCTTAAACGGCAGATTGGTTTTTGCGGCAAGAAAGAGAAGGAGGTATGCGGCAAGCAAAATAACAATTCCCATCGGCAATTGGTCGTCCGTCAGGGCGCCGCAATATAAGTCGGGGTAACCCGCAAAATTTAATGGAGGTGTACATCTTGAGTAAATCCAAAAAACTCCTTAGCATGCTCCTTGCTATGATCATGGTATTCTCGACCTTTGCAATTGGTGCATCGGCAGCATACGCAGATTACAAGGACGAAGCTATCAAAAGCTACGACAGCGTTGACAAGCCGATCTTTACAACAGAGCAGCTTGCTTCAATCGCGCTCGATGCTATCGATGCAATGCTTGCAGACATGGATGAGACTACAATCAAAATCCCTGTCCTCAACGTTACAATCGACTATTCCAGCATCGACACAGCACTCGACTCACTTGAAGATATCTACAACGGCGGTGTTTGGAACACAGCCCAGGCTATCGCAGGTGAAGTTGGTAAAGAGCTTACATTCGCAGCTCTGAACACCAACCCCAACGGCAACTTTGCCGCTAACGGTTGCAGAAGATCAACACCCGGCAAGTCCGACGTTGATGTTCTCTACTCAATTCTCGCATTCGTTAACGACAACAGCTCACTCCTTGCTAAGTACGGCTACGGCACACTTGACCTTGGCCCCACACTTACAGGTCTTCTCGGTGATTCTGTTGCAGAGTATCTCGATGCTCCCAACCTCATCAGATCTCTTGTCTACGATCTCGCTTACGGCGACGATGCTCCCGACTATGAGGATCTTGAAGTTGTTCCCACAATCGATGAGATGCTTCAGTTGATCATTGACGATCTTCTCGTTGACCTTGAGGATGAGCTCGAAGAGTCTTTCGAGTACGGCATCACATACGATTTCGCTAACCTTATCGATATCGACAACGGTTCTTTCTACGATCACTTCGAGAGCGTTATCCAGTACGCTTACAACAACTTCCTTGTTCCGTGGGGTAACACAAAGATCAAGGAATGGATCTACGATCTTGCCGGTGCAGAGTACGACGAGAGCCAGAAGATTTACAGATACGAGTTGGATGAAAACGGCAATCAGGTACTTGACGAAGAAGGTAACCCCGTAAAGATTAAGGTCGGTTACTACATGGATGATTCAGCAGCATTCACAAGTCTCCGCAAGGCTCCCTATATTTACGATGCAAGCGCAAAGAGCGTTTACCAGGCAAATATTGAGGCCGGCACATTTAATGAAATTGCTGACGTTATCAACCTCAACTACGTCATCCCCTATCACAATTTCCAGCCCGGCGAGCAGTTCTTCACAAACTTCAACAACATTCTTAAAGAGTGGCTTGACGTTATGGTTACAGCTAAGTCTCCCGAACTTGTTTGGGAAGCAGGCTCTAACGATATGATCATCACAAACCTCTTTAACAATGCTAAGAAGCTTCTCAAGGTTTACGGCGAAAGATTCCTTGGCGATTACATCACAATCCCTGAGGACGAAGTAATCGATTCCTTCGCAACACTTGAAGATGCAGTTCTCTTCTTCGGTAAGGATGCTATCTCAAGATATGCAGACAACATCCTCCTTCCCGACAGCGTTGACTCAGTCCGTGAGATTCTT
>JAZRRT010000060.1:0-2248 GCA_045650985.1 Acutalibacteraceae bacterium
ACTTTGCAATATTGTTGTCGGTAACCTGTCTGGGGTGGATACCTGTCTTGATTGCGTAGTTTTCAGTCGGCAGACCGTATGCGTCAAAGCCGATGGGGAAAAGGACGTTGTAGCCCTCCATTCTGCGCTTACGCGAAACAACTTCAAGACCCGAGTAAGCCTTGATGTGACCTACGTGCATACCTGCACCGCTGGGGTACGGGAACTCTACGAGAGCGTAGAACTTCTGCTTGTCGGAGCCGTCCTGAGCGTGGAAAACGCCTGCGTCCTCCCATTTGTCCTGCCATTTTTGTTCGGCAGCTTTAAAATCATAGTTAGCCATAGTTTATCAATCCTTTGCAAATGCAATTAATTATTCTGTGATAAGGTGAGAAATGTCAACCTGCTTTGCGTCTGCCCAGAGGCGCTCAAGGTTGTAGTATTCTCTGCTTTCGTTGAGGAAAATGTGAACAATAACGTCGTCGTAATCGAGCAGTATCCAGCCTGTTGAGCGGCCTTCAATGTGCGAGGTGAATACGCCGAGCTTTGCAAGCTCGTCCTCAACGTCGTCGGCAAGTGACTTTACGTGGGGATTTGAGGTTGCCGAAGCAACAACAAAATAGTCTGCGACGATTGTGATGCCCGCCGTTTCGATTGCAACGATGTCTTCTGCCTTTTTTTCGTCAAGAATACTGACGATTTTTTCAAGCATTTCTTTTGAAGTCATAAGGTTAATTCCTTCCGTCTGAATCGGTTTTTCGCTGAATAACCGATGTTTTTATTTTGCCTGTTCGTAGTCCGAAATAACAATTTCGCAGTCAAAGCCTGCTTCGCTTTCGTTACCGTACCAGTAAACGCCGAACGAGCGCGTGCCGTCAAACATACTGTAAAACATAGCAACTTTTGACGGCTCGGCGGCAGGGATGTGCGCCTTGCCGTTGTTATCTTTGAATCCTGCCTTTTCAAGCTGCTCAACGTAGCGCAGGTAGTTGCCGTAGCTCAACGTGTCTATACGGATTACGGTGCGTCTGCCTCTGTCCGTGACGTACTCTACCGTAGATATGCTGTCCGCTTTGATTTTCGGTATACCGATTGTAAGGTCGTTGTCCTGCCAGCCTTTAATCTGGCTCAGGCGGGTTGCGTTTTCTTCGTATCGGGTTGTAA
Organism: Acutalibacteraceae bacterium; assembly: GCA_045650985.1. Classification (GTDB taxonomy): domain Bacteria; phylum Bacillota; class Clostridia; order Oscillospirales; family Acutalibacteraceae; genus UBA8612. The sequence goes on from JAZRRT010000060.1 coordinate 1,144, forward strand.
ATTCGGGCTGCAGCTTAGCCGTTGTCGGCGTGAGAATCTCTGTCTGCGCCTCGGCAAACGGTACGAGCGTTGTGTATTCGTACTTTGAGGACGTTTCTTCTGCGAAAGCCGTACCGGAATTTTTCGGCAGGAATTTGATGCCTGCAATAATCAGCACAGCCGCAACAATTGCGGCGCAGAAGACTATAATCTTTTTCGTCTTATTCATTGTTGTTCATCTTCTCAAGGGACTGCATCTTGAGATAAGCGTTGATGAATCCGTCAAGGTCGCCGTCCATAACAGCGTTGATGTTACCCATTTCAAAGCCTGTGCGGTGGTCTTTTGCAAGGGTGTAGGGCATAAAGACGTATGAACGTATCTGGCTGCCCCATGCAATATCTTTCTGCACGCCCTTGATGTCTTCAATCTTGTCAAGGTGCTCGCGCTCCTTAATTTCAAGCAGCTTTGATTTGAGCATACGAAGCGCAACTTCTCTGTTCTGAACCTGGCTGCGTTCAACCTGGCAGGATGTAACAATACCTGTCGGGATATGTGTCAGACGTACTGCGGATGAGGTCTTGTTAACCTTCTGTCCGCCTGCGCCGCTTGCGCGGTAAACGTCCATTTTGATGTCGTCCATAGTAAGGTCGATTTCGATTGTGTCGTCAATTTCAGGCATAACCTCGAGCGAAGCGAAGGAAGTGTGTCTTCTGCCTGAAGCATCGAACGGTGAGCAGCGAACAAGTCTGTGAACGCCGTTTTCGCTCTTCATATAGCCGTAGGCATTTTCGCCCTCGATGTGGAGAACGGCTGATTTGTAGCCTGCCTCGTCACCGTCGAGGAAGTCGGGCATTGTTACCTTGTAGCCGTGCTGTGTGCCCCACTGTGTGTACATACGCACAAGCATCTGTGCCCAATCGCAAGATTCTGTCCCGCCCGCTCCGGCGTGAATCGTTAAAATAGCATTTAATTTGTCGTTCGGTTCCGACAAACGGATTTCGCCTTCCTTCTTTTCCACCTGGCGTTCCGTTTCCTGCAAAGATTCCGCTAACGCGGCCAGTTCGCTTTCGTCCTGCATTTCTTTGCAGAGTTCAAAAAGAGCCTGGTCATCGTCCGTTTTTTTGC
>JAZRRT010000061.1:0-13997 GCA_045650985.1 Acutalibacteraceae bacterium
GCTCCTCTCCACAGAAATAAATTCACACGCGCTCTTGTAAAGCCCATTATCGACACTTCACATGAGCTCGCATCTCCCCGCCCCCAGCCTTCACGTTGGGCACACGATATTATCTGCCCCGAAATGACAAAGGAGCAGATTCACGAAATCATTGAAGCTTTTGCTAAAACAGCAAAGCTCTGCCGTGATGCAGGCGTTGACGGCGTTGAAGTTCATGCAGTTCACGAAGGTTATCTTCTTGACCAGTTTGCTATTGAATTCTTTAACAAGAGAACAGACGAATACGGCGGAAACTTTGAAAACAGATACCGTTTTGCTGCAGAAGTTGTTAAGGCTATCAAGGCATCATGCGGCGATGATTATCCCGTTTCACTCCGTTACTCCGTTGAATCAAAGATGAAGGGCTTCTGCGAAGGCGCAATGCCCGGCGAAAACTACACAGAAGTAGGCCGTGCAATGCCCGAATCAGAAAAGGCTGCAAAGTATCTTCAGGATATGGGCTACGATATGCTCAATGCCGGTAACGGTACATACGACTCCTGGTACTGGGCACATCCCCCCATGTATATGCCTCAGAACTGTAACCTTGAAGATGTTGCACACATCAAGAAGTTTGTTGATATTCCCGTTGTATGCGCAGGCCGTATGGAACCCGATGTAGGTGCACAGGCTGTTGCAGAAGGCAAGATTGACGGTGTCGGCGTAGCTCGTCAGTTCCTTGTTGACCCCGAGTGGATTACAAAGATTATTGACGACAGACTTGAGGAAATCAAGCCCTGTATCTGCTGCCACAGCGGTTGCTTCAACTTCTCATCCTCTAAGGGCCACGCAAACACCCAGGACCTCAAGGACACAATGGGTCTTGCACGTTGTGCACTCAACCCCAAGACAATGCAGTCCAAGAAATATCAGATTATCCCTGCCAAGAAGCAGAAGAATATTGCCGTTATCGGCGGCGGTATCGGCGGTATGGAAGCTGCTATCGTCTGCGCAAAGCGCGGCCACACAGTCACCCTCTACGAAAAGTCAGACGTTCTCGGCGGTGTATTTATTGCTGCTGCAGCACCCTCATTCAAAGAGAAGGACCGTGACCTTATCGCTTGGTACAACCGTGAGCTTTACAAGTATCCTTCAATCACAGTAAAGCTCAACACAGAAGTCAAGGACATCAACTCCCTCGGTGCTGACGAAGTTATCGTCGCAACAGGCTCCGTTGCAAACAGAATCCCCGTAAAGGGTGCTGACGAGTTTGGTATCCAGGCTGTTGATTACCTTCTCAAGACAAAGGAAGTAGGCGACAACGTTGTCGTTATCGGCGGCGGTCTCACAGGCTGCGAAATCGCATACGACCTCTACCTTCAGGGCAAGAAACCCGTTATCGTCGAAATGCAGGATGACCTTGTAACAACACCCGGTGTTGCACTTGCAAACACAAGCTTCCTGCGCGACTTCTTCAAGGCTAACAAGGTTCCCACTTTCCTTGAGACAAAGACAACCGAAATCCGCAAGGACGGCGTAACAATCGCAACAAAGGACGGCAAGACAGCAGATATTCCTGCTGACAGCGTTATCCTTTCCGTTGGCTACAAGCCCGCCCCCCTTGCAGAAAAGAGCAAACACGTACACATCGTAGGTGACGCTTCCAAGGTCGGTAACCTCCGCACGGTTATCTGGCAGGCTTGGGACGTTGCAATGAAGCTCTGATAACCACAAAACCGAGGTTTGCGGAAGCATCCGCAAGCCTCTTTTGGGTTTGAATACGCAACTCAATTTTTACTTTGCAGTATTGAAAACCCCTCATATTTGTGATAAAATTATCTTCGGCGGAGTTTTGCTCCGCGGAGTAAAGAAACAAAACAGAAAACAAAAGGAGGTAAACAGAATGACATTCGACGAAATCATCACAGGTCTTTTTGAGTTCCTTGATAAGCTTCAGAATTTCCTTTTCAACTTCGGTGAGATTGCTCAGAATTTCTTCGACGCTCTTCCGTAATTAAAAGAAAAGAATGCTTAACGTGCGCGGCCATATTGCTTTCGGGTAATATGGCTGCTGTAAAGTTTATCTGCCGTAAACACGGCTTGAATTATAGATAAATTTGAACCTTACGAAAGGGGATATAAATAAAATGAACTACAAGATGCAGCTCACACCCGACGAGATTGAAATTCTCAACGGCGCAAAGGGCGAAACAATGGCAAAGGTTATGAAAACCCTTGTTATGTACGGCGATGCTTTCGGTGCAACCAAAATGGTTCCCGTTCAGAGCAAGATGGGTCACCTTGTTACAAGCTTCGGTCTCAAGGTTATGAGCCCTGTTTACGACCTTATGGATCAGCTTATTGCCGGCGGCGCACTCTCCCAGCAGAAGTTTTCTGTTGACCCCAAACCGCTTGATCCCAAGGTACCCGCAAACTTCCTTCAGAAGTTTGTCTTCAACAAGTTTATGTACTCCAAGCAGGCTGAGTACGACGCACAGCTTGCAAAGCTCGGCCTTATTGATGACAAGTCTTACACCTGCACCTGTTATATGGACGAGGTCGGTAACCTTCCCAACAAAGGCGAAATCCTTTCATGGGCAGAATCATCAGCAGTTGTTTACGCAAACTCCGTAATCGGCGCAAGATGTAACCGTAACTCAGGCATCATCGAGCTTTTCGGCTCAATCGTAGGCAAAGTTCCTTATTTCGGACTTCTGACAGACGAAGGCAGAAAGGCAACTTGGATTATCGAAGTTAAAACAACAAAGAAGCCTGAAGCACAGATTCTCGGTTCTGCAATCGGTATGAAGGTTATGGAAGACGTTCCCTACATCAAGGGACTCGACCAGTGGATCGGTACAGAGCTTGACGGTGACACAAAGGCTTACCTCAAGGATTTCGGCGCCGCAACAGCTTCCAACGGTGCTGTCGGTCTTTACCACATCGCAAACCTTACTCCCGAAGCTGTTGAGCAGGGCGAAAGCCTTATCACAGAAAACGCTCAGGTTTACGTTATTGACGATGCTGAGCTTGAGAGAGTCCAGGCAAACTACCCTGTTATGTGGAAAGACAAGAACGCAACACCGAAGCTTTGCTTCGTAGGTTGCCCCCATCTTTCACACGCACAGCTTATCGAGTGGACAGATAACGTCGTTGCAGGCCTCAAGAAGAACGGTCTCAAGAAGGTTGCTGTTCCCACCGTATTCACGGCAGCTCCCGCTGTTGTTGAAGAGTTCAGCAAAACAGCAAAGGCTAAGGAGCTTGAAGCAACAGGTGTTGTTCTCAGCTACATCTGCCCGCTTATGTATATGAACAACCCGCTTTGCAAGAAGATGCCCGTAATCACAAACTCAAACAAGCTCAGAACCTACACAACTTCACGTTACTATAAGAGTGACGAGATTCTCAACATCATCACAGGAGGTAAAGCATAATGAAACAGTTCAAAGGCCGTCCGGTTGTTCCGGGCACATGCTCCGCTCCTGCTCTTGTATCTCACGGCGGTTTCAACACACTTGCTTCTTTCCAGAACGCTCTTCAGTTCGGCGACAAGCAGGCTAAGTGCGGCGACCAGAATAATAAGGATCTCCACCAGAAGCCCATGGTCGGCACAGCTCTCTGCCTGCCTCAGACCATCGGTTCAACAACAGGCGGTATGGTTCTCTACTGTGCAAAGGTTATGGAGAGAAACCCCGCTTGTATGCTCTTCTCAGAGCACATTGACTCACTTGCTTGCGCAGGTGCTGTTCTCGGTGCTGTCTGGACAGAGTCACCGATGCCCGTTGTCGATTGCCTCGGCGACGAGTTCCTCAACTACGTTAAGGACGGCATGAAAATCACAGTTGCCGAAGACGGTACGGTTACTGTTGAGTAATTAAAACTTTTACACAAAAAGGACGATGGATTGCTCCATCGTCCTTTTTTATTTGCAACTTTATCGTGTTGTCAAAATGACGAAAACACCAAAATAAAACCTCACAAACTTTTCAACGTCAAAAATCAATTAATATCGTTGTTTTTTCTGTTTTAGCATTTTTATTAGTCATTGTGCACAAATTACAACATCACAGTTCGTATAATATGTTGATTAGCTGATTTTTGCACCCTGAAAATTGTTGTGCACTATGCACAAATACAGTGTCATTTATTTGTGCAATAAGCCTTGACAAATCCTACAAATAAGTTTACAATACAAGTGTAAACAAGAGAAAGGAGAAACAAAAAATGTTTGCAAAGATTGTTTTAAAGAAAGAGAACGAACTTATGAAGGAGATCTCCAAGGAGAGAAATTTCTTTCGTATGCTCACAAAAGCTATCGAGCTTGAAGGCCTCATCAAGTACATGAACTCATCAGTTCAGTAATCTTGAGCCTTAGCTCACCCAAACGGGGTTTCACCCGGACGATATGTCCGTTTACATAAATCGCAAATCCCCTTAAAGTTTCATACATCAGCAATTTTAAAGTTTGGTTGTTTGGTGTTTTATTCCCTTTTGCCCGCAGCGTTTATCCGCTGCGGGATTTTTTTATTTGTGCACTCTGATAAGCGCACGCAGCTTTCCTTTGCGCGTTTCCCTGCATATTCCTTCATAGATAAATCGGCCCTTACCTCTGACGGAAACAGTATCGCCCTGCTCAAGCGTACGCGACGGATTACAGACAAGTATACTGTTAACGCTTACCTTGCACTGCTCAACAACATCTTTGCAAACACTGCGGGACAAATTATAGACGCTTGCAATCACCGCATCAAGCCGCTCAGACGCAACAACAAACTCCTCCGCCTCAGGCAAGGCAACGCTTTCGACAGGCGGCTGCGCAACCTCACGGCAGGCAACGGTAGTGTGCTTAACCTGCGTGAGGTTTTCACTAAGATAAGCACTTACACTTTCCATACAGTAAAGGTACGCACAGTTGTCGTAAACAATTATGTCGCCCAGCACCTCTCGCCTGAGACCAAGCGCCATAACGGAACCGAAAAAATCACGGTGAGTCAATTCATCCGCAAATTTTTTTGAAACAGGCTCAATCGCAAGCCATACACAATCGGGGCACGGCTCATATCCGCACGCATCCTCGCTGCCGAAGCAGGCAATACGCCTTTCCGCACCGGCATATCCGCCGATAAATGTAACCGCTCCCGTTTTCATCGACTCAAGCAACGCCTGCTGTGCCGTTGTAAGAAAATCCGAATAAACCCAGATTCCTTTGTTGAAACTGCGCGCACTAAGCTCTTCAAACCGCCCGACAAGTCGCTTTTCTTCGTCAGTCATCTTTCAAAACCCTCTCCGCATCAAAGATTGCGAGATTTTTCAAACAGCTCTGCAGCACAGCTGCGGCAGACCTTTTTGCCGGAATAATCTATGACATCCTCCGTACTGTCGCAAAAAACACAGCACGGTGAATATTTACGCAACATTATATAATCACCCTGCGTAAAGATTTCAAGATAATCGGAATTTTCTTTCAGACCAAGCATTGTTCTGAGCTCTTTGGGCAGTACGATTCTGCCTGCGCTGTCAATCTGACGTGTAATACCCGTTGATTTCATTTTTTACACTCTCCTTTAAACTTAATACGCGATAAAAATACCATATTTTGACATTTATGTCAAATTAAGGGCAGCACTCCGCAAACGCAGTGTGCTGCCCTTTTTGTTTATTTAAGCATCTCGGCAAAACAGTCTACAAGCTGTTTTATATCCTTATTTGTGGTGTTGATACATATATCGTAGTTAAGCACGTCATCCCACTTTTTACCTGTATAAAAACGATAATATTTTGCTCTTGCTTTATCTGTTTCGGTGATTTTTTGCTTAATTTCCCTGTCGGTGAGCTTTTCACCTTTATCCGCCCTTGCCTTGCAGCGCTCAACCCTCGCCTCGATATCCGCATAAAGGCGTATGCGCACGGGGTTAAAATCGCTCAGACAGCAATCGGCACAGCGACCTACAACAACACAGTCGGACTTTTCGGCAAGCTCTTTGAGAAGATTGCTCTGCTCGGCAACAAGCGTGTTCTGATGCTCCCACCTGACGTCCGCCACGGGCGCAAGCGTATGACCGATTGTAATCGGGAAAAGCGGAGCAGGACTTTTTTCGTTGAGTGACTGAACATACTCCTCTGCAAGACTTGTACGTTTTGCAAGCTCGGTGATAATTTCGCTGTCGTAATATGCAAAACCGAGCTTATCAGCAAGACGGCGTGCAAACTCGCGACCTCCGCTGCCGAATTCACGGCTGATTGTTATGACCTTATTCATAAACCATCCTCCTTGTCCGCAAAAAGCTCTTATATATAAACATTATATATTTAACATCCTATGCTTTGTCAAGCAAAATCTGAAAATTTCAATATCATAAATGCAGCAACCGAGCGCATACTAAACCAAAGCAAACAATTAAAGGTGTGGTTAAATGCAACCTCTTGTAATAATGAAAGACGTAAAAAAACAATTTCCCGGCGTAACGGCACTCGACGGAATATCTTTTGATATTATGCCCGGCGAGGTGCACGTTCTTCTCGGAGAAAACGGCGCAGGAAAATCAACGCTGATGAAAATACTCAGCGGAGTGCACAAGCCGACCGACGGCAAAATAACAATCAACGGAACTGAATTTACAGCGCTCACACCAAAGGATTCGCGAAGCTGCGGCATAAGCGTTATATATCAGGAGCTGAGCGTAATAAACGAGCTTTCAATACAGGAAAATCTTTTTGTAGGCCGCTTGCCGACAAAAAGCGCAGGACCTTTCAGAATTATCGACCAACGCACAATAACAGACAGAGCAAAAGAGCTTCTCGATAAAGTCGGTCTGCACAGGCAACCTGACACCGCCGTTGAAGAGCTGAGCATATCGGAAAAACAGCAGGTGGAAATTGCAAAAGCTCTTGCCGCCGACAGCAAAATACTGATAATGGACGAGCCTACAACCTCGCTTACCTCGAGCGAAGTCAGACATCTTTTTGCCGTTATACGGCAACTGAAAAAAGAAGGACGCGGCATTGTTTTTATCTCGCATAAGCTCGGTGAAATAATGGAAATAGGTGACAGAGTAACGGTGCTCAAGGACGGAAAGTACGTTGGCACAAGACGAATCAGCGAAGTAACGCAGGATGATCTTGTTACAATGATGGTAGGCAGACAGATAAGCAAAAATTATCAGCACGATTCAGCCGATTTTAAAAATGCACCGACAATATTCGAAGTGCGTAACCTTTCGCGAAAAGACGGCAAGGTGAAAAACGTATCTTTCAAACTCAGGCGCGGCGAAATTCTCGGCTTCTCGGGGCTTGTCGGCTCGGGCAGAAGCGAGATGATGAACTCCATATTCGGTGCAGAACCCAAAGCACAGGGGAAAATATTTATCGACGGCAAAGAAGCAAAAACCCTGTCCCCTTTTCACTCCATTAAAAACGGGCTTGCAATGGTAACCGAAAACAGACGCGAAACAGGTTTTTTCCACAATTTCAGCATAAAGAAAAATATTTCCGTTCTGCCCTTTATTAAAGCCTCTCGCTTTGCGGGAATTACGGGACTTACAAGCAACACGGACGAAGACAGATGGGCAGACGAACAGAAAGCAAACCTAAACATCAAATGTTATTCAACCTCGCAGGGAATAACAGAGCTGTCGGGCGGAAACCAACAGAAGGTAATACTTGGAAAATGGCTTGCCGCAGATTCACGGATAATTATTTTTGATGAGCCGACAAAGGGAATTGACGTCGGCTCCAAAGGCGAAATTTACGCACTTATGAGAAAACTTGCAGACGAGGGCAAAGGCATACTTGTCGTAAGCTCGGAGCTGCCCGAACTGTTGGCTGTATGCGATACAATCGCCGTTTTCCGCGAGGGCGAAATCGTTGCCGTTTTTGAGCACGCAGAGGCAACGGAAGAAAAAATAATCGCTGCATCAACAGCAGAAAAAGGAGAGAAAACAAACTTTGAACGGCAATAAAAAAATCGGCGGCACGCTTGCCTTTAAAACAGCGTGGCAACGCTACGGCACGCTCGGAATACTGATACTGCTGCTTGCAATTCTTGCAGCTCTCAAACCCGGATACTTTTTCCAAACATCAACCGTAACGCAAATTCTTTCTCAAAGCTCGGTCAATATTCTCATTGCACTCGGTGAGTTTTTTGCAATATTGATTGCAGGCATCGACCTTTCCGTCGGCTCGGTAACGGCACTTTCGGGTATGGTTACGGCAAAGCTTATGGTATCCGGCGCAGACCCACTGCCTGCCGTAATCCTCGGCATTCTTCTGGGCGCTTTATTGGGCCTTACAAACGGTTTGCTGGTCAACGGCACAGGTTTGCATCCGTTTATAATTACTCTCGGCACGCAAGCAATATTCCGCGGAATTACGCTGATTATATCCGATTCAAGCGCCGTATTCGGATTCCCTGCATCATTTACAAAGTTTATGGCACAACGGTTTTTATATATCCCCGTTTCAGCCTTTATAGCACTTTCAGCCGCACTTATCCTCGCCTTTCTGACCAACAAAACAAAACTTGGCAGAAACATCTACGCTTTGGGCGGCAATAAGGAAAGCGCCTGGTATTCGGGCATCAACGTAAAGCTTCACACACTTATCGTGTTTATCATTTCGGGAATCTGCGCAGGAATTGCAGGCGCTGTGCTGCTCGGCCGTGTAGGCTCGGCTGAGCCTGCCGCCGCAACAGGTTTCGAAACCTACGCCATTGCCGCAGCAATTATAGGCGGCACAAGCTTTTTCGGCGGAAAAGGCAAAATTTTCGGCGTTGTGATGGGCGGTCTGATTATCGGCGTTATAAACTTCGGTATGAATCTGCTATCCGTTTCAAGCACTCTTCAGCAGGTTGTTATGGGAGCGCTTATAATCGGCTCGGTTACGCTCGACCGCTTCGTCGCAGGCAATAAATAAGGAGATTTTTATTATGAGTATGATGTTCAGCCCCTCGCTGATGTGTATGGACTTTCTCAACGTAGGAAAACAGCTCGACGTGCTCAACACAAGGTGCGATTATTATCACGTTGATATTATGGACGGTCACTACGTGCCGAATCTTGCTCTCTCACCCGATTTCGTGCGTGCCGTGAGCTCCGCCGCAAAGCAGCCTATCGACTGCCACCTGATGGTAACTGACCCTGCGCGCTATATTGCGCCGCTCAAAGCCGCAGGCGCACAGTTAATCTGCCCTCAGGTTGAAGCAATCACATCAGATGCCTTCCGCATAATAAACTCAATACGACAGACAGGCTGTAAGGTCGGCGCGGTATTCAACCCCGCAACTCCCATTTCTGCCGCACAATACTATCTTCACACACTTGATAAAATCACAATTATGACAGTCGACCCGGGCTTTGCCGGTCAGCCGTTTATCCGCGAAATGCTGGCAAAAATCGAGCAGGCAAGAACGTTGAAGGAAAAGCACGGCTACCGCTACGTTATTGAGGTTGATGGCGCTTGCAACAAGAGCACATTCAAAGACCTGCACAGCGCGGGCGCGGAATGCCTTGTTGTAGGCTCATCGGGACTTTTCAACCTTGACGGCAACCTTGAAAGAGCCTGGGATATTATGACAGAGGATTTCAGAAAAGCTACGGAGGGATAATGTGTGAGCGAAATATTTGCACTCGGAATTGACATAGGCGGCACAAATTTCCGTATGGGAATAGTAGGCGGTGACGGAAAAATTCACGCCTTCACGCGCACCGCAAGCAGCGTTTTTTTGCAGGGCGACGCAAAAGAAATACTCCTTCGTGAAATCAAGGTCTACCTTAAGCAAATCGCTTTTGAGGGCAGAATCAAAGCCGCGGCGGCAGGAATACCCGCAACCGTAAGTAAGGATAAAAAAACCGTGCTTTCCTCCCCTAACCTTAAAGCTTTTGACGGCGTAACTTTTTCTGAAGATTTTGAATCAACGCTCGGATTTCCGTTTTATATCGACAGAGACGTCAATTTTCTGCTGCATAACGATATGGCAAAGCTCGGACTTTCGGGCGAAAAAACCGTACTCGGATTTTATATAGGCACGGGATTCGGCAACGCAATATCATTCGGCGGCAAATTCTATTCCGGCTCCAATGGCGCGGCAGGTGAGCTGGGTCACATACCGATGCACGAGTGCACCGATGTTTGCACCTGCGGCAACGTCGGCTGTGCAGAAACACGTTGTTCAGGCAAAGCACTTGAAGCGCTTGCCGCAAAACATTTTCCCGACACCGATATACGCAAAATTTTCACACTTCATCGCAACAATGAAATCATCAGGAAATTCACCGAAAACCTTGCAGTACCAATTGCCGCGGAAATAAATATACTCGACCCTGATTGCAGTGTTATCGGCGGCGGTGTGGCGGATATGCAGGATTTCCCGAAGGACATTCTTTACAATGCAATCAGAGCACGGGTACGCAAACCCTACCCCGAACAATCGCTCAATATAATCTTCACCAAGCACGACCAGCAAAGCGGCGTTTTCGGGAGCGGAGATTTTGCGCTCAATGAATATCTCAGCCAAATCGGGAATAATATAACAAACTGATGAAAAGAGGTAAAAAAATGAAAGCAAGAAAAATAATCGCCGCCGTGATCGCCGCGGCATTTCTCTGCTGTACGCTGACAGCGTGCGGCAACAATAACGCAGGCAATACACCCGCCCCTGATGCAACAAGCTCAGCCGCAGGAAGCGCAGACTACGCCGTTATTCTGAAGACGCTTTCAAATGATTTCTGGGCAAAGATGAAAACGGGCATTGAAAAGGAAGCGGAAAAGCTTGGCGTAAAGGTCGATATTTTCGCCGCGCAGAATGAAGAGGATACGGCAGGTCAGCTCACAATCCTCGAAAACTGCCTTGCCAAAAACTATAAGGCAATAGGTGTTGCTCCGCTTTCACCCACTAACCTTATCAACGGCATTGTGCAGGCTAACGAAAAAGGAATTTACGTTATGAATATCGATGAAAAAATCGATATTAACTCACTTCGCAACGCAGGCGGAAGCGTTATCGCATTTGCAACAACAGATAATGAAGCCGTAGGAGAAAAGGGCGCAAAATTCATTATCAATAAGCTCGGCAAAGACGGCGGCGACGTTGCAATAATCGAGGGCAAGGCAGGCAACGCATCAGGCGAATCGAGAAAAGCAGGCGCAACCAAGACATTCAAAGATGCAGAAAAAATAAAGCTTGTTGCTTCTCAGCCTGCCGATTGGGACAGACAGAAAGCACTCGACACTGCAACGGGATATATACAGATGTACCCGCAATTAAAAGCCATTTACTGCTGTAATGACACAATGGCACTCGGCGCTCTTCAGGCGGTTATCAACGCAGGCAAGCTCGGCAAAATAATCGTTGTAGGCACTGACGGCTCTGCGGAAGCACTTGAATCGGTTAAGGCAGGTCAGCTCGACGCAACCGTTGCCCAGGACCCTGCGGAAATCGGTGCCGCCTCACTCAGAAAAATGGTTGAAGCTGTTAAGAACAAGCCGAAAATTGACCCAAATGCGGCTCCCGAAACAATTCCCGTCGACTCATATATCGTCACAAAGGAAAACGCAAAATGAGTCTGATTGCAATAGGCTGTGACCACGTAGGATTTGAGCTTAAAACCCATATCATTGAACACCTTCAAAAGAAAGGGTACAGCATCAAAGACTTCGGAGCGCATAATACCGAACGGACAGATTATCCGATTTTTGCAAAGGCTGTTGCAAACGCTGTGGCGGAAAAAGAATGCGAAAAAGGCATTTTAATCTGCGGCACGGGAGTCGGAATTTCAATTGCGGCAAACAAAGTCAGAGGCATACGCGCCGTTGTGTGCAGCGAACCATATTCCGCTCTGCTTTCAAGAGAGCATAACGACACAAATATACTTGCACTTGGCTCAAGAGTTGTCGGATGCAACCTCGCCCTGATGATTGTTGATGCGTGGCTGAGCGGCGAATTTGAAGGCGGCAGACACCAAAGCAGAATAAATATGCTCGAATAAAATAAAAAAGGTCGTGAGCGAAAAGCACACGACCTTTTTGTGTCTGAGTATTTAATTTCTGAGCCTCAAATTAATCGAGGTAACGGATGCAACGACACGTTGCATTATTCACCCTTCATACCAAGAAGCTCAACCGTACCGTCATAAACAGCCTGGCTGACCTTGATAGAATCGAAGATAGCGCTTCTGATATCGTCCTCTGTTGCGCCGAGTTCTTCCGCATACTTGCGGTCGATGAACAGGTCAATATCCATAATATCTGCAAGTCCGTCAACGTCAATACCGCTCTCAATACCCTTTTCGGCATATTCCTTCTTGACACCGCCGAGACCCATACGCATCATCCAAGGAGCAACGCTGATAATCTTGCGGTTGTCGCCCATACCTCTTGCGGCATAAACGATTTTGAGGAATTCCTTCCAGGTCTGATTGTACATACTGATGGGCCAGGCTGTTGCGCCCTTTGACTTTTCAGCTGCACCAACGATAACCTCACCAACCTGACGAACTGTAAGCATAGCCGTACCGCCGCCGGGATACATTGTGAAGGGAAGCTTGTCCATTCTCTTGATCTGCTCGATAAGAATAACCCAAACGGGCTTTCTGCCGGGCTGAGTGCCGAAAATGTAAGGAAGCTCGAGAACAGCAACGTCAAAGTTCTCATCAGCAAAAGAGAATGCAACCTCTTCCTGGTCGATTCTGCTGCGGATGTAGGGATGCTTTTCGGTAAGCTTCATATCGGGACGCTCTTTTGCAAGATATGCAAAGTAAGAGCCGAGGATAACGGCATTCTTCATACCGATTTCTTTACAGATGGGAAGAAGTCTCTTGAGAGGAGCGATGTTGCACTTGTAATAAAGATCGTAAACGGGAGCAGGAGCTTCAACTCTTTCATCAACACCTGCTGCGAATACGAAGCAATCGCAACCTTTCATCATTTCTTTGATTTCTTCGTCGCTCTTTTCGTAAAGATTGCAAAGTTCAATTTCCATCTCTTCGGGGATGGGAGCTCCTTCGGGGAGAGGAGGAAGAGCAACACTCTTTACCTGATGACCTCTCTCAATAAAAATTCTTGCAGCCTCACAGCCGAGAAGGCCTGTGCCGCCAATCATAAACACTTTCATATTTTATCACACTTACAGGGCAACGTGGTTTGCGTTGCCCTGCACCTTTCTGTTATTAACCCTGTGCGTATGCGCCAACCTGCATCATAAAGTCACCGAGCTGAGCACCGAATTCGGGTGCACCGTCCATAATAAGCTTGCCTGCCTTAACGGATTCAAGCATATCTGCAGTCTGCATAAGGATACCGAGAGCGCTGTCAAAATTATCAAAGCGCATTGTGAAGAAGGGCATTGCGCGCTTGTATTCGCCTCTGCCTGCTCTCGACTTACCTGCCTTGATACGGATATATGCACTGACCTCGGGGTAGCCGTTAACTGCCCATGAGTAAACACGGTCGGGGCTCTTTGATGTCCAGTCGTGTATTGCGTCGTGACCGTTCTTGTTGAGTGTGCTGATACCGCTGGAGAGCAGGTAGAAGTAGCACTTAACAAGAAGCTTCTTTGTTTCTTCATCCTCGGGAGCTTCTTTAGCTGTGAGGAGAGATGACATTTTAAGAAGAACCATCATAAAGGATGCAAATGCAGACGTGTGCTTTGCGATACCCTTCATTTTGGGAAGGTACTGCGGCTTAATTTGGCCCTTGAAGAAAGCGTTGAGAGCCTCAATGCTCTTGAACTCAAGCTCAACGTGAGCATTGTTTGTGAGCTTATCAGTATGAACAATCCACTCACCGTTGTTTACAACAAGGTGTGTGCCGACCTTTCCTTCGGGAACGTCGGGGCAAAGTGCACTTATCTGATAAACTGTGTGAGCGCGCTCAAACTTCTTTGCAAGGTTAGGTACATCGGTTGCAATGACCTTGATAAGCGGGATCGCAGCACAGAGGAAAATTTTATTGGTAAAAACTTCGTCTCTTGTAGACATAAAAATCAATCCTTTCTGCCGTTGAAATTCAATCGTTCAGATTAAACT
>JAZRRT010000062.1:0-14742 GCA_045650985.1 Acutalibacteraceae bacterium
CCCATTGCGATTGAGTGATTTTAGTTATTGTCTGTTACATCCTCGAAGGAAGCGTCGTAGTAGCCCTCGTTACCGCCGGGAGCTGCACCCTGTGAGGGATCTGCACCGCCCTGAGCTGCCTGCTGTGCTGCTGCAGCCTCCTGGTAAAGTCTTACGGAAACATCGTTGAGCACCTTTGTAAGCTCTTCCTGACGGGACTTGATGAGGTTGATATCCTCGCCCTTGAGAGCTTCCTTGAGAGCGTCGATCTTCTCGTTGATGTCTGTCTTCTCCTGCTCGGACATCTTGTCGCCGTTTTCGCTGACGAGCTTCTCGCTCTGGTAAACCATCTGGTCAGCGTTGTTGCGTGTGTCAACATCTTCACGGCGCTTCTTGTCTTCCTCAGCAAAGCGTGCAGCCTCGTTGACAGCCTTCTCAATATCTTCCTTGGACATATTTGAAGAAGCTGTGATGGAGATTGACTGCTCCTTGTTTGTGCCGAGATCCTTTGCGGAAACGTGAACGATACCGTTAGCATCGATGTCGAAAGTTACCTCAATCTGAGGAATGCCGCGGGGTGCGGGCATAATGCCGTCAAGGTGGAAGATACCGAGAGTCTTGTTGTCTCTTGCAAACTCTCTCTCACCCTGAAGAACGTGAACCTCAACAGAAGGCTGATTGTCAGCAGCAGTTGAGAAAATCTGGCTCTTCTTTACGGGGATAGTTGTGTTACGCTCGATAATCTTTGTATTGATACCGCCCATTGTTTCGATACCGAGTGAAAGGGGTGTAACATCAAGAAGGAGCATACCCTTAACTTCGCCGCCGAGAACACCTGCCTGAAGAGCTGCGCCGATAGCAACGCACTCATCGGGGTTGATGCCCTTGAAGGGCTCTTTGCCGAGGTACTTCTGAACAGCTTCCTGAACAGCGGGAATTCTTGAAGAACCGCCAACCATAAGAACCTTATCAATCTCATTTACGTTGAGACCTGAATCGGAAATAGCCTGACGAACGGGAGTCATTGTAGCTTCAACGAGATCTGCTGTCATCTCATTGAACTTTGCACGGGTGAGTGTTGTTTCAAGGTGCTTGGGGCCTGTTGCATCAGCAGTGATGAAGGGAAGGCTGATTGAAGATGTTGTAACACCGGAAAGCTCAATCTTAGCCTTTTCTGCTGCTTCCTTGAGTCTCTGCATTGCCATCTTATCACCGCGAAGATCGATGCCCTGCTCAGCCTTGAAGCCGTCAGCAAGCCAGTTGATGATTCTCTGGTCGAAATCGTCACCGCCAAGACGGTTGTTACCTGCAGTTGCAAGAACCTCCTGAACGCCGTCACCCATCTCGATGATTGAAACGTCGAAAGTACCGCCGCCGAGGTCATAAACCATAACCTTCTGCTCGTTCTCCTTATCGATACCGTAAGCAAGAGCTGCTGCTGTGGGCTCGTTGATGATTCTCTTTACTTCAAGACCTGCAATACGGCCTGCATCCTTTGTTGCCTGACGCTGTGCGTCTGTGAAATATGCGGGAACGGTGATAACAGCCTCTGTTACCTTATCGCCGAGGTATGCCTCTGCGTCTGCCTTAAGCTTCTGGAGAACCATTGCGGAAATCTCCTGAGGTGTAAAACGCTTGTCGTCAATCTTAACGCCGAAATCTGTACCCATCTGGCGCTTAATGGAAGCGATTGTGCGGTCGGGGTTTGTGATAGCCTGACGCTTTGCAACCTGACCTACCATTCTTTCGCCGTCCTTGCTGAATGCAACAACAGAGGGTGTTGTACGTGCGCCTTCAGCGTTTGCGATAACTACGGGCTCGCCGCCTTCAATAACTGCTACGCATGAGTTTGTTGTACCAAGGTCAATACCTATTACTTTTGCCATAATTGATTACTCCTTTTAATATATTGTGAAATTATTTATAAACCTAATTTACCCTAATCAGTTGGCAACCTGAACAGTTGCGCAACGGATTACCTTATCGCCGAGCTTATAGCCCTTTGCGAAAACCTGAGCAACTACGCTCTCTCCGAAATCTTCGCTGTCGATATGCATTACTGCATTGTGCATCATCGGGTCAAACGCTTCGCCTGCCTCGCCGAATGCTTCGACGCCAAGCTTTTTGAAGATGTCGGCAAACTGTGTAAAAATCATTTCCATACCTTTTTTGTATGTTTCGTAATCTGCCGAAGTGTTTGCCGTTGCACGCTCGAAGTTGTCGATAACAGGAAGAATCTCACCGATGATATATGCTTTTATGTCACCGTTGAGTGCATCCTTCTCACGCTGTGTGCGCTTACGGTAGTTGTCATACTCCGCAGCAAGACGAAGGTACTGATTCTTCTGCTCTTCAAGCGCTGCCTCAAGCTCAGCCGCCTTATCTGCCTTCTTCTTGGATTTCTTTTCTTTCTTCTCTTCTTTTTCTTCTGCCGTTACCTTTTCTTTTTCGTCCATTTTAAACCTTCCTTCCTGTTATTCTTCCAACGTTTCGGTAAGTATCTTGCCGACAAGTCCCGAAACAAACTGCATATACGGAATCAGCTTTGCATAATTAAGACGGGTCGGTCCGATTATACCGAGTGCGCCGGACCGTTCACCGTTTATGTCGTAATGCGAGATTATGACACTCGAATTTGCAAGCTGTTTGTATTCGTTTTCCGTGCCTATCCTTATGTCGACGTCATCCGTACCCCTTGCAATAATCTTTGCAATCGGGTCGCCCTTGCGTAAAAACTCCATCAGCTCAAGCACGTTGCCGCCAAGCTCTCTGTGGTTAAACAGGTTTGCCTGACCTTCGAGAAGCACGTCTGATTTGAGCGCATCCTCCGCAAGGTCCGCAAGAGCCACAAAGAACGGAGACATTTCAAGCGCAAACTCGCCGAGGGAGGCAACAAGCGTCTGGAGCATTACCGTGCCGATATCTTCAAGCGGCTTTCCGATAAAGTTTGCCGCGCACACGCTGTAAAAACGCTCAACTGTCTGCTGAGTTATCGGCATATCGCTGCGGCAAGCCTTGCTTTTTAGCGTACCCGTTGAGGTAAGAAGAACTATCATCGCCGTACGGTTGCTGACCGGAACAATCTCTGCTCTGCGCACCGTTGCCCTGTCGCCTGAAGGAAGGGTCGTGATAGCCGCACAATTTGTGAGCTTTGCGATAACCTCGCCCGCTTTTTCAAGAAGCTGTTCAGGGTCACCGCTGCCGGAAGAAACCGTTTTCGTGATACTCTTGCAATCCGCCTCGTTAAGCTCCATTTTATTCATAAGCTTATCGATATAGTAGCGATAGCCGAGAGTTGTCGGCACACGGCCCGCCGAAGTATGCGGCTGCTCAAGATAGCCCATATCAACCAGGTCCGCCATCTCGTTACGGATTGTTGCAGACGAAACGGAAAAGTCAAGCTCGGTAAGAAGATTCTTTGAGCCGACAGGCTCGCCCGTGCGGATATAGCTTTCGACAACAGCGGCAAGTATTTTTTGCTTGCGTTCGGTCATATCCATCGTCCGTTCCGCCCCCTTCCTGCTTGTGCTAATTTTAGCACTCTGTTATTTCGAGTGCTAAACTATCATTATAATATATCCGAAATCACGGAATGTCAAGGGTTTTTACCATTATTTTTTTGTAAACACTTTATTAACCCCACACTTCAACTTTGTTGCAAAACAAAAATCGGCAGGCACCCGAGCGATGCCTGCCGAAAAGAAATTATATTAACCGAAAAGAATGCTGTTGACGATTCCCTCAAGGCGCTCCTGCTTGCCCGATGCGGGAATATCCGTGCCCTTGAGCTCAGCGGCATAGGCTGCAAGCTCCTCGAGTGTTGTTTCGCCTGCAACGATTTTTGCGCCGATGCCTTCGTTGAAGCTTGCGTACTTATCGGCAATAAATCCGTCGATTCTGCCGTCCTCAATAATCTGTGCAGCCTTGATAAGGCCGAGTGCAAACGTATCCATACCGAGCACGTAGCTTTCAAACATATCCTCGTATGTGTTGCTGGGTCTGCGGCACTTTGCATCAAAGTTGAAGCCGCCTGTAAGACCGCCTGCCTTGATGACCTCGTACATACACATTGTTGCCTCATACACGTCAAAGGGGAACTCGTCCGTATCCCAACCGAGAAGGTAGTCACCCTGGTTAGCATCGATACTGCCGAGCATACCGTTGACAGCCGAAACGCGAAGCTCGTGCTGGAAGGTGTGACCCGCAAGGGTTGCGTGGTTAGCCTCAATATTCATCTTGAAATCCTTGTCAAGGCCGTACTGACGCAGGAAGCCGATTGCCGTTGCGGCGTCAAAATCGTACTGATGCTTCATAGGCTCCTTCGGCTTGGGCTCGATATAGAAATCGCCTGTGAAGCCTATCTTTCTGCCGTAATCAACAGCCATACGCATAAGGCGCGCAATATTCTCCTGTTCAAACTTCATATCGGTGTTGAGAAGAGTCTCATAGCCCTCTCTGCCACCCCAGAAAACGTAACCCTTACCGCCGAGCTTGACGGTAAGATCGAGAGCCTTCTTGATCTGTGCAGCCGCAAAGCAGTAAACCTCTGCGGAATTTGTGCTGCCCGCACCGTTCATAAAGCGGGGGTTGGAGAACATATTGGCTGTACCCCAAAGACACTTGATGCCCGTTTCGTTCATCTTAGTGAGCATATAGTCTGTAATTTCATCAAGTCTTGCGTTTGTGACGTTAATATCGTCAGCCTCGGGAACAAGGTCAACGTCGTGGAAGCAGAAATATTCCACGCCGAGCTTGCTCATAAACTCAAAACCTGCGTCAACCTTTGCCTTAGCGTGCTCCATCGTGCCTTTCTCGTCAGCACCGAAGGATTTGTCAGCCGTATCTCTGCCGAACATATCCGTACCTGCTGCACCGAGATTGTGCCACCAAGCCATTGCAAAGGGAAGATATTCCTTCATCGGCTTGCCCATAACGAGCTTTTCCGCATCGTAGAATTTGAAAGCGAGGGGATTTGTGCTCTTCGCACCCTCATAAGCAATTTTTGAAATGTTTGCAAAAATCTCACTCATAGTTTTATTCTCCTTAATTTAAACCGGCAAACACCGACTTGAGCGACGGATAAATCTGCCTGAAGGTTTCATATTTTTTATCGTAAAGTGCCGCAAGAGCACCGTCGGGATAAACCGTGTCTGATATTTCAACGAGCTTGTCACAAGCCTGTGCAACGGATTCAAATTCACCGCAACCGACCATTGCAAGAATTGCACCGCCGTAGCCCGGACCTTGCTCCGTTTTAACCGTATTCAGCTCTATGCCGAGCACGTTTGCCATAATCTTCTTCCACAGCGCGCTTTTTGCTCCGCCGCCGCAGATGTTGCTGGCATTTATTTCGATACCGAGCGATTTTGCAACCTCAAAGCTGTCGCGTATTGCAAAAGCAACACCCTCAAAAACAGCCTGAAGCATATCTGCCCTTGTAGTATCCATACTCATACCAAGGAAAGTACCGCGCGCATTCGTATCGTTTATCGGGCTGCGCTCACCCATAAGATAAGGCAGGAAATATACGTTGTTTCTGCCGAGCTTCGAATCGGTTACAGGCTCCTGATTCGACTTATAATCATCATCGTGCAGAATATCCTCCATAAACCACTTGTTGCACGACGCCGCAGAGAGCATACAGCCCATAAGGTGATAGCAACCGTCCGCATGGGCAAAAGCGTGAAGCGCATTATTCGGATCAACACCGAAATTACTGCTTGAAATAAATATCGTCCCCGAAGTACCCAGTGAAATATTGCACTTGCCGTTACCGACCGTACCCGTGCCGATTGCCGCGGCGGCATTATCGCCTGCACCTGCAACAACCTTTACCTTTTCATCAAGACCGAGCTGTGCGGCAACCTCTGCTTTCAGCGAGCCGATTACGTCACTGCTCTCGAAAAGAGCGGGCATCTGCTCTGCCGTAACGCCGCAGATGTTGAGCATTTTCCCAGACCAACACTTATTTTTAACGTCGAGCAAAAGCATACCCGAGGCATCGGAATAATCGCAGGAATGAACGCCTGTCAGTTTATAATTGATATAATCTTTAGGGAGCATTATCTTCTTTATCTTTGCAAAAAGCTCAGGCTCATTATCGCGCATCCAGAGAATTTTCGGCGCAGTAAAGCCGGCAAAAGCAATATTTGCCGTGTTTTCGCTGAGCACGTCCTTGCCGATTTCGTTGTTGAGATAATCTACCTGCTTGTATGTCCTGCCGTCATTCCACAGAATCGCAGGGCGGATAACTTCATCATTTTCATCAAGCACAACCAGACCGTGCATCTGACCGCCTGCGCCTATGCCTGCAATCTGAGATTTATCTGTATCTGCCGTAAGCTCCGCAACGCCGCTCTTCACAGCCTCCCACCAATCGTCAGGGCTCTGCTCCGACCAACCGGACTGAGGATAGCAAACGGGATATTCCTTCGAAACCTCGCCGATAATATCGCCGCGCTCATTCACAAGGAGCAGTTTTACGGCTGACGTGCCGAGGTCAATGCCTATGTAAAGCATCCTACGCACCATCCTTAACAATGATATGTATTTAATTATAATATTTAATACGCTGTCGGTCAATCGGTTTTTAAAAATTTCCATATCCGTTGTCGGTATTATATTCCGCCGCTCTGCCCATACTCTCATCATAAACAAGGAGGGTATCGGGACAATGCAGTTCAACAAGGTGGAAATATGCGGAGTAAATACGTCCAAGCTAAGAGTGCTCAAAGAAAGTGAAAAGCGCGTGCTCCTTGAAAAAACAAAACAAGGTGACAAAGCGGCGCGCGAAGAACTTGTAAACGGCAACCTGAGGCTTGTGCTGAGCGTTATCCAGCGCTTTGCAAACAGAAGCGAGAATATGGATGACCTTTTTCAAGTGGGATGCATAGGACTCATAAAATCGATAGACAATTTTGACATCAGCCAGCAGGTAAGATTTTCGACCTATGCCGTGCCGATGATTGCAGGCGAAATACGCAGATACCTGAGAGACAACAACCCCGTGAGGGTAAGCCGCTCAATGCGTGACACCGCCTACCACGCAATTCAGGCAAAAGAAAAGCTGACAAACACTTTGGGCAGAGAGCCCACAATAACCGAAATTGCCGAAGAGATGCAACTGAAAAAAGAAGAGGTTGTAATTGCGCTTGAAGCAATCGTAGACCCCGTATCGCTTTACGAGCCTGTATACAACGACGGCGGCGACACAATCTACGTTATGGACCAGATTGGTGACGGCGGCTCCGACGAAGGCTGGATTGACGAAATTCTTATGCGACAATCCATAGACGATTTATCCGACAGGGAAAAGCGGATTCTCGGGCTGAGATTTATGAAAGGGCTGACACAGATTGAGGTTGCGGAAGAAATAGGCATATCGCAGGCACAGGTATCACGCCTTGAAAAAGGAGCACTTCTGAAAATCAGAAACCACGAATAAAAAAAGCCTCCGGCTTTTGCCGAAGGCTATACATATCAGTGTTTTTTAACCTTTGCCATTGCTGCTTCAATTCTTCTGAGCTCTTCAGTTTCAATAAAAGTCAGCATATCGTGGAGAAATTTGCGTGTTGATTTTTTGCCGTGGAAAAGACCGACAGGCAAACCGTGGTCCGCATAAGTAATCGGCATAACATTCCACGTGCCGTCCTGCAGACCTTTTTCCCGGTCGTAATATTCAAACGGCTCATCATCGGGATGTTCCGCCGATTCAATTTCCAGCAAACCGTCATGCACCAGATCGGTTTTCTTGCGGGAAATGAAATTGTCAAAGAATATAAGCGACGTTATTGCATAAAGCATCAGGAAAAAGCACTTGAAAAGAATAAGCTTGCCGTGTTTCTTGACAGCATTGAACGGATATGAGATATACGGCAGAGTTTCCGTTATCCTGATATATTCGTTCATCTTACGAAGTCCCTCCGGCGAAAGATCGTCGTAAATCGAGTTCGGATCTTCCTTTTCGAGTCTCATCGCCTGTCTGAAAGGCAAACGGTCGTGTGTGCCGGGAGTATCGCATATTCCCATACGTTCGAGCCTGCAGCTCATAAATTTGCCGCCGCCGATCGGGCTTCTGCTTATGAGGGCGGATATGCCGATTACACCAACCTTCATAATGGGAAGCAGCCTGTACTTTTTGGCAACGTTAAACGTTTTAGTCGGGTTGAGTGTGCCGCAGACAGAGGTAACGCTCGCCAGCTTGTTCTGCTGACCGCCAAGGAAGAAGGGAGAAACATTTTCCTTGCCGCTCATAGCAACCTCTTCGGGTGCGCCGTGTGTGAGGATGTGCGTGAACATTCTGACCGTTGAAGCACCGTAGCTGTGACCGATAAGATGAATCTTCTTTTCTTCGCTCCATCCTTCGACAAGAGGCTTATCATACGTTCTGCCGAATCGGCGCTGACCGCTCTTTGAAGCGTGATACTCGCCGTAGTCAACCCTTGTGCCGGTAAGCTGCGCATAAAGCTCGCAGGCGGTATACCATGTGCCGGAAAGAGGACCTACCGTAGCAGTATAAACCTCGTGTCCCTGATCGCGAAGATATTTGACAGCATCGCCTGACGTTGTGCCCCAATAAGGAAGAAACTTGTTTACCTTTTCGGACTCGCCCCAGCCAAACATACCGTGAACCAACACGTGCGGACTTGTTTTCACTGCTACACCTCCTCTTTACCAAAAAAATATATGATTCGACATTATTAAGCAATTATAAACCTGTTTTTCAAAATAGTAAATAGTTTATCCGAAAATTTTTTACAAAAAAACAGCGCTCGCGGAAATGCAATTGTTGTTGACAAGTCCGTTTTCAGAGAGTATAATGGCAACACAATCAAAATGAGTGGTGGAGTCTGTCATAGAGCACACAACGTGTTCTATTTATTTTGAATTGTTATTGGTCAAATCGCGTTTGGTTGCGTTTTCCCGATTTCGATTACAAGGCAGAATCCTTATCGCAAGGGTTCTGCCTCTTTTTTGACAAATTACGCTACGTAAACCACGGAGGAAAAAAGTATGAGCCCAATCACCTTAGTCGCCCTCGTACTGTTCGCACTGACTTACATACTGATGATGGCATTCCAAAAAATCAGACCGTACGTTACCATCAGCTCAGCTCTGATTTTTATAATCCTCGGCATAACGGCAGGTTTCTATCCCGATTCACCGTTTTTCGAACTTGCGGACGGAAGCCGTTTCTCGTTCGGCCCGTTTCAGGCTGTCGGCGAAATTGACTGGAACGTAATTATGATGATTGCAGGTACGATGGGTACCGTATTCCTCTTTATCGAGTCCAAAATGCCACAGCTGCTGTCAGACATTCTCATATCGAAAATGCCCAACGTAAAGTGGACGATAGTTGCGCTTTCGCTCTTTGCCGGTATTGTTTCCGCCTTTGTCGACAACGTCGCAACCGTGCTTATGATTGCGCCCGTCGCCCTCGCTTTCTGCAAAAAAATCAACATTTCGCCCGTACCGTCAATTATATGCATCGCAGTTTCTTCAAATCTTCAAGGTGCGGCAACACTTGTAGGCGACACAACGTCGATACTTCTTGCAAAAGAAGCCAACCTCGATTTTTCCGATTTCTTCTTTGACGGCGGCAAACCCGGTATGTTCTGGGTTGTCGAGGCAGGTGCGGTTGTAAGTGCGATTATTATTCTGCTTATGTTCCGCAAAGAAAAAAGCAAAATCGAATTCAACTCCCGCACGAAGGTCGAAGATAAATTCCCGACAGTTCTTCTTGTCGGCACGGTTGTTTCACTTATCGCCGTATCGTTCATCCCCTACAAGGATGCAGCTGCGGAAGGTCAGTTTTATAAGCCCGACATCACAAACGGTGTAATTTGCATCGCCTTCTTCCTCGTTGGTATCATCCGTGAACTTCTCATCAAAAAGAATAAAGAAGTTGTCAAAAACGCATTCAAGGAAATTGACTACTACACAATTATTCTTCTTACAGGTCTTTTCATCGTTATCGGCGGCATCGACAATGCCGGAGTTATCAAGCTTATCGGCTCTGCAATTAAAAACCTCGGCGGCTCAACATTTGTTGTTTACACAATTATTGTGTGGATGTCCGTTATCCTTTCCGCCTTTATCGACAACATACCCTATACAGCCACGATGCTTTCCATCGTTCCCGTAATTGCCGAAGGTATCGGCATCGAACCCACACTGCTCTACTACGGTCTGCTCTGCGGTGCAACACTCGGCGGCAACCTTACACCCATCGGTGCAAGTGCAAACATAACCGGTATCGGCATTCTCCGCAAAGAAGGCTACACAGTAAAAGCAAAAACGTTTATGAAATACGGCATACCTTTTACCCTTGCGGCTGTTATAACAGGCTACGTAATGCTCTGGCTCATCTGGAAACCGTAAGCAAAATTAAAAGCCACACTCCGACGAGTGTGGCTTTTTAGTTAAGCAGATTTTATGCCTTCTTGTAGGCGAAAAACTCCGCAACATACTTTTTGACTGAATTCATTTTATCTGCCTCCAAAAAATATTAGCCTTAAGCTCAACTTAATAACAGCAACGTTATTCCGCCAAGTCAATAATTTTGCAGTTAACGAATAAATAAGTTACAGTTTACTATTTATTTTTTTGAGTATTATGATATAATTAAACAAAATATTCCCATCAAGGAGAATTTCAGTATGCGCGAACACAAAACCACCTGGGGCGAAAAGCTCGGCTACGGTATCGGCGCTGTCGGTCTCGACCTGTCCTACGGACTTTTCTATTCTTACCTCGCCTATTATCTCTCAAGCGTTCTCGGGCTTACCGAGGGTTTCCTTCTTATTCTCACTCCGCTTGCCAGAATATGGGACGGTATAAACGATCCTATCATGGGCTCAATCGTTGACAGCACAAAGACAAAAATCGGCAAATACAGACCGTGGCTCCTCATCGGTGCAGTATCAAACGCGGTTGTGCTTTCGCTTCTCTTCACATCATTCGGTATGAGCGGCACAAAGCTTTATATCTACATTGCCGTAATGTACGTGCTCTGGGGTATGACAAACACAATGGTTGACATTCCCTACTGGTCGATGGTGCCAAGCTTCACGAACGACCCCAAGGACAGAAACCTTATTGCAACCGTTGCCCGCACCTTCAGCGGTATCGGTCAGGGTCTTATCTCAATCCTCACACCTATCATTCTGCCCAAGCTCTCCGACGGTATGACAACCGAAAAGGGATACAGCGCATCCGGTTTTTCAAAATGGGCAATTATATGCGGCATCTTCCTCGTGTTCTTCGCTCTCATCTCCTTCTTCTCAACAAAAGAAAGAAACGTCATCTACAACAGCGAAAAATTCAGCTTTAAAAAGGTGCTCAGGGTTATCAAAACCAACGACCAGCTTGTTGTGTTCATGGTTTTTGCAATGATTTCAAACGCAGGCTGGTATCTCACAAGCGGCACAGCCGTATACTTCTTCAGCGATGTTCTTCTTGACTCCGAGGCACAAAGCCTTTTCTCAACAATAGGCGCCGTCGGTTCAGCTCTCGGTCTGCTTGTCATTCCGCTATTGAGCAAGAAATTCTCCAACCGCACCATATATCAGATTTCACTTTGCATTGCCATAATCGGCTACGTGCTTATGTTCATTTTCGGACCTGTTCTTCGAATCAACATTGCTCTTGATTTGAGTTATACGGTTGCAAGCATCGGTATCGGCTCAATGTTCGTCAACCAGACGATTTTCCTTGCCGATATTGTTGACTACGGCGAATATAAAAACGGCACTCGAAACGAAAGCATTACCTTCTCAATGAAGGGCTTCCTGCAGAAGATGGCTTACACTTTCCAGACGATAATCCTCTTCGGCGGTCTCGGTCTTATGAATTACAACGAGCAGATTACGTCCGGCACAAAGCTTATCAACGATTCCACAAAATCCGCAATCGGTATCATCTGCTTTGTAATTCCGCCCGTGCTTATGACAATTTCACTTCTCATATTCAGATTCAAGTTCAAGCTTCACGGCGAGCTTCGCAAAGAAGTACACGACCACATAGCACAGAAAAGAGCAGAGGCAAAATAACGTATGCAGTTAAAATTCAAAGACACACGCTTTAAGATAATGCAGATTGCCGACACGCAGGAGGGTAAAAAAGTCAGTCCCGACACGCTTGCCCTCATCAATGCCGCAATCGAAAAAGAGAAGCCTGACCTTGTGGTATATTCGGGTGACCAGATATGGAACGGCGCATCGTTCAAGGGCAACCGCAATACGGTTAAGGACGTGTTGTTCAGGCTCACCGAACCCGCCCACTCAAGAGGCATTCCGTTCACCGTCTGCTTCGGCAACCACGACAGACAGGTCGGTCTGTCCAACGAGGAGCAATTAGAAATTTACCGCTCATTCCCCTGCTTTGTCGGTGACAGTGCAGACGGAATCGACGGATGTGCCAACCACGTTATCGAGATAGCGCAGGATGACGAAATAAAATTTCTGCTCTACTGCATCGACAGCAACACAAGCCTTAAAATCGGCTATGACAACGTGCACGAAAACCAGATTGAATGGTACAGAAACACACGCGACGAGTACGAAAAGAAATGCGGCAGACTCATACCGTCAATCGTAATTCAGCATATACCTGTGCCTGAGATTTTTGAACTTCTCAACGAGGTCAAAAAAGGCACGAAGGGTGCGGTGCAGGGTTTCCGCAACCATAAAGGCAAATGGTATGTACTCAACAAAGAGCGGGTAAATGCAAACGGATTTATGAAGGAGTCGCCCGCAGACCCGATGGAAAACAGCGGCGAATTTGCGGCAATGGCAGAAAAAGGCGACGTTGTCGGTATGTACTTCGGCCACGACCACATAAACTCCTTCAACGGCAAAGTAAACGGCATTGACGTAGGCTATACACAGGGCGCAGGTTTCCACATATACGGACCCGGGCTCGACAGAGGTGTGCGAATGATAAACCTCAGCCCCGACGGCACATTTGAAACCTACGATTTGAGATACAGAAACCTTGTAGGCAAAAAGGTAAAAGAAAAGCTCTGGTTTGCATTTTATCAGATAATGCCGACAAACGTATACGACGCCGTTTCAAGGTCACTTAAGTTTCTCGGCGCGGCGGCGCTAATCGCAATCATTGCAGTACTGATAAGTCTGCTTAAATAAAAACGGAGGTAAAGAATATGCTCAACGGAATAAAAGAGTTGTTTTGCAAATCCTTCCCCAACGCAACAAAAGACATCGGCGACTACTCAAACAAAGAACGCAACGTCTACCTCATAGGTATGTTCGGCCAGAACCTTATCTATGCCATCATTGGCTCAGTGCTTCAGGTTTTCTACACCGACGTACTTATTGTCCCGCCCCTCGCACTCACCATTATTATGGGTGCTTCCCGAATCTGGGACGGACTCAACGACATATTTATGGGTACCGTTGTTGACAGAACCCACACTCGTTGGGGTAAGTGCAGGCCCTACCTTAAGTTTATCCCCATGCCCGTCGCGATAATGACGATTCTGCTTTTCCTTCCCCTTACAAACATCCCCGATTACGCAAAAATTATTTTCGTTGTCGTCAGTTACCTTCTTTGGGAAACGATTTATACCCTCGGTGATATTCCGCTGTGGGGCGTCACATCACTTATGACTCCCGATGAGAAGAAGAGAGCAAAGCTTATCTCTGCCGCAAGAACGGTTTCAAGTGTCGGCAGTATCATAATCGTAGCATTCTACCCCATCAAGGATGCCTTCGGCGCAATTGATTTCGGTCTGTTTGCAAACACAGGTAAGGCAAACTCCGACCTTGCTTATTTCTCGGAGTCTCAGGGCTATCTGTTTGCCGTTGCGGCCGTAGCACTCGTAGGCGGTCTTCTCTTCCGCCTGCCCTTCCCCTTCATCCGAGAAAGAATCACCCAGGCACCGAAAGAGAAGGACAGAAACTTCAGAGAAAATCTGCGCATAATGTTCCAGAACAAGCTCTTCCTGCGTGCAATGGCAGCAAACATTCTCGGTTGCACAAAAACACTTATGCTCACGGCAGGTATGTACTTTTGCAAGTGGGTATACGGAGACGGCGGCGACGAAACGCTCTGGCTTGTAAAGCTTGGCGGCCCCTTCCTCATCGGTATGATAATTGCAATGAATATCAGCACCAAGGTTGCGGCAAAATTCGGTAAAAAGAAAACATATCTTTTCACCTCTTATCTCAACGCAGTACCCTACATACTCATCTTCATTTTCGGCTACCAGCACATTATCTTTATGGCTGTTATGCTCTTCATCAGCGGCTTCCTTACAGGCTTCTCAACCGTTTACAACACAACTATGGTTGCAGACAGCATCGACTATATGGAGCACAAAACGGGCGTAAGAAACGACGGCGTTTTCTTCTCCGGTCTCAACTTTGTTTCCAAACTCACGGCAGCAATCACAGCCATCGTCACAAACGGCGTGCTTGCAACTGTTGACTACGAAAACACCATTAAAGAGCTTGGCGCAAAAATTCAGGAAGCAGCAAACACCAACCAGGTATTCAACCTTGACTTCAACGTAGATTACCCCGAAATTACATTTGCTCTGCTTATACTCATCACCTTCATCCCCGCAGCAGGTTGCGTGCTTCAGGCACTTCCGATTCACGGCTACAACCTCTCCGAGGCTGAGCACGAAAAGATTCTTGAAGACCTCAAGGAAATGAGAAAAGAGAACGAGCGAGTATAAAAATATGCGATATATTGCAGACCACGATTATCACATTCATTCAACAGTTTCGCTGTGCTGTC
>JAZRRT010000063.1:0-10272 GCA_045650985.1 Acutalibacteraceae bacterium
GTCGGTAGTAATTATGACGGTCGGTGCGACGTAAGTGACTGGACAGATATTGTTGCCGTTGCGGCAGGTGGTTATCACACAGTCGGTCTGAAGAGTGACGGCACGGTTGTTGCTGTCGGGTATAATGTGTTCGGTCAGTGCGACGTAAGCGGCTGGACGGATATTGTTGCCGTTGCGGCAGGTGGATCTCACACAGTCGGTCTGAAGAGTGACGGCACGGTTGTTGCTGTTGGTTATAATGCGCAAGGACAGTGCGACGTAAGTGACTGGACAGATATTGTTGCCGTTTCGGCAGGTGAATATCACACAGTCGGTCTGAAGAGTCACGGCACGGTTGTTGCAACAGAATTTACAGGCAATAGTTATTTAGATGACGGTCAGTGCGACGTAAGTGACTGGACAGATATTGTTGCCGTTGCGGCAGGTTATTCTCACACAGTCGGTCTGAAGAGTGACGGCACGGTTGTTGCAACAAAATATACAGGCTATAGTGTGTCTTATGACGGTCAGTGCGACGTAAGTGACTGGATGAATATCAAACAGCCGTAATAATTCTAAACAGCCCGGTGGCTTTTGCCATACGGGCTGTTTTGTTATTGTTATGTTGCAACCAAAGTAAAAAAACGGTCATCACACTGTGATGACCTTTTTTTTTATTACATTTCAGGCGGTATACACTCGAGCACTTCGAGTGTTTCATTAGCCTCAATTACGTAGTTAACCGTTTTGGCAGGCTCAAACAAGCAGTCGCCCGCTTTTACTTTGAGCACTTTGCCGTCAGCTTTGAATACGCCGCTGCCTTTTGTGATTGCTATGCAGCAGGCTCTGCCGCTGTTTTTGCGCTCATAAGCTGTTTCAACAGTGATTCTGTTGAGCGCGAAACAGGTTGTGTCGCGGTAGGTGATAAGGCTCTCTTTTTTGTAGCCGTCACCCTCGTCAAGCACGTTTGAGCTGAGCGCGTACTTGCCAAGAAGCTCTTCCTTTGTTACGTCTTCGTAAGTGAAGCACTCAAACATCTTATCAAAACCGAGACCCATATGGCAAAGGTGGTCGGGCATAAGGTTGCCGCGCATATCGCACTTTTCTACGCTTATTGTGTAATCTGTCGGCTCCTGTACCTCAAGCAGCATACAACCTGAGCCGATTGCGTGCGGTGTGCCGCCCGTGATAAGGAATACGTCACCGGGCTTGACAACAATCTTGTGCATATATTCCTGCATCTCAGCCATATCCTGCTTATCAAAAAGCTCTTTCCATTTTTCGCTTGTTACGTTTCTTTTGAATCCGAGCAGAATGTACGGTTCTTCTCCGTCGATTACGCGGCTGTCAAGAATATACCACGATTCGGTTTTGCCGTAGTCGGAGTTGAAAAGTCTTTTTGCCGCAGCCTTTGTCGGATGCACCTGAATCGGAAGTCTTTCGGCAGAATCAAGGAATTTTGTCAGCACGCCGAAGTTTACGCCGAATTTTTCAATGTGCTTTTCGCCAAGATAGGTTTCGGGGTCGGAGTCTATAAGGTCTTTGAGATAAAGCTCGCTGCCGTCAGCAGTTTCAATTTTGCTCAAGCCTTCCTTTGCGGGCTTGTCATCGCGGTCGGGATTGTCCGCAACAACAACACTTGCCAGCCAGTCCTCGGGGAAATTGCCGTCTTCACCGTCACCGTAGGCATAGCCTCTCATCTTGTCTATGAGCTTGCCGCCGTAATAAAGTCTCCAGACGCGGTTTTCTTTCATCTTAAGCGGGAATATCATTTGATTATACCTCCGGGCATTTTAAGTGTGTATTTCTGCGCTTTTAACATCTGAACAAGCTGTTTTTCATCCGTCGGTCTCTCTTCAAAATATACACCGCCGGGTGTTGAGCGGAACGGCTCGTGGTTGTCCGTGCCCGAAAGCATCATTCTTCCGTGCGCTCTTGCCCATTCGTATGCCACGCTGTTTCTGGAGTTGTGGCTTGCGTTGCCGTTGTATACCTCTATTCCGTCAAGCAGGTACGGGTTCACAACAGTCATATTGTTGCGGAAGGGGTGAGCGTGGAATATGAGTATGTCCTCGTATTCGTCAATAACTTTTCTGAAATGCTCAAGGCTTGTTTCGGTTATGTCGGGATGGTCGAGGTAAAACTGCTTA
Organism: Acutalibacteraceae bacterium; assembly: GCA_045650985.1. Taxonomy (GTDB): domain Bacteria; phylum Bacillota; class Clostridia; order Oscillospirales; family Acutalibacteraceae; genus UBA8612. The sequence goes on from JAZRRT010000063.1 coordinate 2,130, forward strand.
TCAGCGCCGAATACAAGGTAGTCGTTATCAATACCCTTGAAACGGATTTCAACACCCTTGAGTACGGTGAAATTATCGGTTTCGCATTCTTTGGCAAGCTCGTAACCGATCCACTGGCCGTTTACTCTGCTTTCCCAGTCAAGCTGACCGTAGCGCTTATCCTCGCCGAAAGGCTTGAAGTGGTCGGTTATAATTATTCCGTCATAGCCGTTTCTTCTGTAATATTCAACCATTTCCTTTGCGGGTATTTCGCCGCAGGTGCTTGATTCCGCAGTGTGAACGTGTGTATCAAAAAGGTACATAATTTTCGCCTCTTGCTTAAATAATGTATGGGCGGATCTTATCCGCCCGAATCAAATGCCTTTATAAATTATAAACCTGTTTTCTCTGCGATGTATTTTCTTGCAATGCAAGCGTATTCGTAGGGGTTAGCCTTTGCGGGATCCTGCTCTGCCTCAACAACAACCCAGCCTTCGTAATCAGCTTCTGCAAGAATATCAAATACGGGTGTGAAGTCAAAGTCACCGTCGCCGGGTACTGTGAAAGAGCCTGCGCGTACAGCATCAAGGAAGCTGTATCCCTTTGCCTTTGCATCGTCGATAACGCTCTGACGGATGCTCTTGAGGTGAACGTGCTTTACTCTGTTTACATACTTTTTAAGAACACCGATTGCATCCTCACCTGAGAATGAAAGGTGACCGGTATCGTAAAGAAGGTAGACGAGATCAGGATCTGTAATCTCCATAAGCTTGTCAATTTCTTCTTCGGTCTGTACGCCTGTACCCATATGATGGTGTACTGTGAAGTACATGCCTTTTTCTTTTGCAAGGCGACCCATTTCGTTGAATCCTTTGGCAATAAGCTCCCACTGCTCATCAGTGTAAACAGGCTTCTCACCGAAGATGCTGACGCTCTTTCCCTGGATGCTGTTGCCCTGCTCGGATGCGCCGATTACCTTTGCACCGAGTGCGTGGAGAAAATCTCTGTGCTTGATGAAAGCTTCGATTGTAGCCTCATAGCCGTCAGAGAGAAGGAGAGAGGAGAACCACGCATTACAGATGCGCAGACCTCTTACATCGAGTTTGTGCTTGAGTGTTTCAACGTCTTTGGGGTATTTGTTGCCGATTTCGCTGCCCTTGAAGCCACTGAGTGCCATCTCGCTTACACATTGCTCAAATGTATTTTCTGCACCGAGGTCGGGCAGGTCATCGTTTGTCCATGCGATAGGTGCGATTGCCAGTGAAACTTTATCTTTGTTAAGCATTTGCTTTTCGTCCTTTCAATTAATACTCTCTTGCCTTTTTGATGTTTTCGGCCATATCCTCGTAAGCTGCCTGAACTCTTTCGCTTGTTGAAACCTCAGCCACACCTACACGCCACCAGCTGTCATAGCCATGGCTCATACTGCCGTGTGCAACCTTGATATCGATAAGTGTCGAAACGGTCTGCTTCTTGGAATCTTCGATTGCTTCAATAAGTTCTTCAACGTTTGTTGCCGTGTACGTTTTGCAGCCGTAGCCTGCAGCGCACTTTGCAAAATCAATCGGTACAATAGCACCGTCAAGCAGCCCTGTAAGGGGATTGCGTGCCTGGAAACGTGTACCGAATGTGTCTGTGCCCTGAGAATTTTGCAGGTTTTCAATACATCCCCAACCCGAGTTGTCAAAGAGCATTACATTGATTTTAATGCCTTCCTGAATTGCAGTATAAAGCTCGCTGTGAAGCATAAGGAAGCTGCCGTCACCGACCATTGCATAAACTTCTCTGTCGGGTGCGGCAAGCTTTGCGCCTACTGCGCCGCAAATCTCGTAACCCATGCAGGAGAAGCCGTATTCCATATGATACGTCTTGGGTACGCTTGCTCTCCAGAGTCTCTGCATACAGCCGGGGAGACTGCCTGAAGAACCGAGCGCAATTGAATCGGGAGCAATGCGCTTGTTGATTTCACCGAGTGCTCTTGTCTGTGAAAGTCCCTCGGTAAGCTCACAGTTGTAGCAGGCATCCATCTCTTCAACGTATGCCTTTTTAGCCTCTGCAAATTCATCAGCCCAGCCGCTGCGGTAATACTTCTGCGAAAGTGCGGCTGAAAGATCGAGAAGTGCCATCTTGGCGTCAGCAACAACAGAAACGGCATCCATTTTGAATGCGTCAAAGGAGCTGACGTTGATGCTGAGTATTTTTACGTCAGGATTCTGGAATCCCCATTTTGAACAGGTTGTAAAGTCGGTAAGTCTTGTACCGATTGCAATGATAAGGTCAGCCTGGTTTGCAATAACGTTTGCGGCTTCACCGCCTGTAACGCCGATTCCGCCCAGGTTGAGCGGACAATCCCACGGAATCTGTCCTTTACCTGCCTGTGTTTCACCAATCGGAATGTTGAAGCGCTCAGCAAAGTACTGTGCAGCCTGCCATGCACCCGAATAGGTAACACCGCCGCCTACAATCATAAGCGGTTTCTTTGAGTTGTCTATAAGCTCCGCAGCTGCGTCAATCTCTCTGCGTGTAGCGGGTCTGCGGTCAAGATACCATACTCTTCTTTGGAAGAAGTATTCGGGGTAGTCGTAAGCTTCGCCCTCAACGTCCTGAGGCATAGCAAGGCAAACGGCGCCCGTCTCTGCCCAGTCTGTAAGAACACGCATTGCGTTGAGACAAGCTGTCATAAGCTGCTCGGGACGTTCAATTCTGTCCCAATATTTGCAAACAGCCTTAAAAGCGTCGTTGGAAGTTGTCGCATAACTTGTGGGCTGTTCAATCTGCTGAAGTACGGGGTCGGGCTGACGGCAGGCAAAAGTATCACCCGGCAGAACCAGCAGGGGAATACGGTTTGCAGTTGCTGTGCCGCAGGCTGTAACCATATTGAGTGCACCGGGACCGATTGAAGATGTGCAGGCGATAATCTGCCTTCTGTCGTTCTGCTTTGCAAAAGCAATTGCGGCGTGAGCCATACCTTGCTCGTTATGACCCTGATAGTATCTCAGGTCGTGACCGCCCTGCTCGAGTGCCTGGCCGATGCCTACGACACAGCCGTGGCCGAAGATTCCGAATATACCCTTGACAAATTTTGTTTCCTCACCGTCAAAGCTGACATACTGGTTGTCGAGGAATTTGACAAGAGCCTGTGCCATTGTCAGTTTCATAGTCAGTTCAGTCCTTTATCATTAATAGATTTCGGAAACCTTAACGGGTCTGCCTTCTGCAACGCTCTTCTTTGCGGCAAGTGCAACAACAATTGCTGCAAGACCGTCCTCAACGTTTGCAGGAACTTCCTTGTCGTTGAGAACTGCATCAACAAACTGAAGCATTTCATCGCGGAAGGACTGCATATAACGCTCAAGGAAGAAGTAGAGCGGCTTTTCGCCCGTGCAACCGTTTTCGTCCATAAGTACTACGTTTGAGGGTGTGTCGTTGGATGCGCAGGCTGCGCCCTTGCTTCCGAAAACTTCAACTCTCTGGTCGTAACCGTAAGCGGCACGGCGGCAGTTGTCGATAACACCGATTGCGCCGTTTTCGAATTTGAGTGAGATAACAGCTGTGTCAACGTCGCCGGCTTCGCCGATTGCGGGGTCAACAAGGCAGGTTGCGTTTGCGTAAACCTCTGTAATGGGGCTGCCTGCCATAAAGCGTGCCATATCAAAATCGTGGATTGTCATATCAACGAACATACCACCTGAAACTGCAGCGTATTCTGCTGAGGGCGGTTCAGGATCGCGTGAGGTGATTTTGATAACTTCAACGTCACCAACCTTGCCGTCGTTGATCATTTTGCGGATTGTTGAGAAGTTGTGGTCAAAGCGGCGGTTGAAGCCTACCTGAAGCTTTACGCCTGTTTCTTTTACCGTGTCGATAACAGCCTGAACCTTTTCGGGTGTAAGGTCAACGGGCTTCTCGCAGAATACGTGCTTGCCTGCTTTTGCTGCGGCAATTGCGATGTCTGCGTGCGTATCTGTTGATGAGCAGACGAGAACTGCGTCGATATCCTTGTCTTCAAGCATATCTACGTAGCTGTCGTAGATTTTTTCGATGCCGAGCTCGTTACAAAGAGCGGGAAGATGGTCTTTGTAAACGTCTGTGATGCCGAGAACTTTTGCTGTGGGAACATTGTAGCAGATTGACTGGGCGTGAAGCTTGCCGATTCTGCCGGCACCGATGATGCCGATGTTAAGTTTTTTCATTTTCAAACCTCCGTTGGAGTTAATTTTTAGACAGAGAAATTATATCACTTCAAGAATAAAAAATCCATACCAAAATACTAAATATTTATAATTTATTTACTTGTAAATCAAATAAAATTAGTGTATAATAAAGAAATTAAAATAGGGCTTTATGTCCGTTTTGGAGGTAACACTTTGATTCAGTCGGAATTACGCCGTTTTGACGTGCCTTTTGAGCAGATAATCAAGCAGCGTGAATACGTTTCGTTGGCAAAGACTGTGCTTGAATCGAGAATGTGCGGTAAGACTGCAAAAGCTTACGTGCACACTTTCGGCTGTCAGGGCAACGTGTCTGACAGTGAGCGGCTCAAAGGCTGGCTTTCACAGATTGGTTACAGCTTTACTGATGATATAAACAGTGCAGACCTTGTGCTTTACAATACCTGTGCCGTGCGTGAGCATGCGCACGACCGTGTGTTCGGCAATGTAGGCGCTCTCAAGCCGATAAAAGAAAAAAATCCGGGTATGATAATCGTTCTGTGCGGCTGTATGATGCAGCAGGAACACGTCTGGCAGAAAATAAGAAAGAGCTATCCCTATGTTAATCTTGTTTTCGGCACGCATTCGCATCACCGTCTGCCCGAACTTCTTTATAACGTGCTTCGCGGCGGCAAGCGTGTGTTCGATGTTTTTGATACGGAAGGCTTTATTGCGGAGGGTATGCCTGTCCACCGTGACGGTACGTTCAAGGGCTGGCTTCCGATAATGTACGGCTGTAATAATTTCTGCAGCTACTGCATTGTACCTTACGTCAGAGGCAGAGAGCACAGCAGAAAGAGCGAGGATGTGCTTGCCGAGGCAAGGGAGCTTATCGCTTCGGGCTGTAAAGACCTTACGCTTCTCGGTCAGAACGTCAATTCTTATAACCGCGGCAGTGATGAGATGAGCTTTGCTCAGCTTCTCAGAGAAATAAATGCTATTGAGGGCGATTTCAGAATCCGCTTTATGACGTCTCATCCGAAAGATTGCACTTTCGAATTGTTGGATGCTATGGCAGAGTGTGAAAAGGTCAGCAAGCATCTTCATCTTCCCTGTCAGAGCGGTAACGACCGTGTGCTTAAAGAAATGAACAGGGGATACACGAGGGAGAAATATCTCTCACTTATCAATTATGCCCGCAAGGTTATGCCCGACATCAGTCTTACGAGCGATATTATCGTCGGATTTCCCGGTGAAACCTACGAGGAGTTTTCGGATACGGTGTCTCTTATTCAGGAGGTCGGCTTCACTTCGCTGTTCACTTTTATCTATTCGCCTCGCGAGGGCACAAAGGCATCTGCAATGCCCGATCCCGTAAGCCGCGAAGAAAAAGGCAGATGGTTCCGCGAGCTGACTCTCGCACAGGAGAAAATTGCCTCAAAGCGTTGCGATACAATGATAGGCAAAACCTATCGTGTGCTGGCGGAGGAGTGTAACGGCGGTATCGTTTCCGGCAGAACGGACGGCAGCGTTATGATTGACTTCCCCGGTGATGAATCGCTTATCGGAACGTTTTGCACGGTAAAAGTAACGGCGGCGCGCAACTGGACGCTGTCAGGCGAATTAACAGGATAAAACCCAAGCCAAGGGATTTTATAGAAAACAATATTTCAGTTTAGGAGAAAAGAAAAAATGGAAATCATCAAACTTACAAGAGAACTCGGTAAGGCAATTCAGGCAGACGAAAGATATGCAAAGTTCGTTGCTGCCAGAGAGACTAACGAGAAGGATGACGAGCTCAACGAGCTTATCGGCAAGATGCAGCTTATCCACATGAGCTATCAGCACGAAGCATCAAAAGAGGATGCAAACGAGCAGAAGCTTACAGCATACGAAGAGGAGTTCATGGAGCTTCGCGAGAAGATTATGAACAACCAGAATATGATTGACTACGAGAAGGCAAGAATGGACATCGATGAAATGATGAACTATATCGTTGCAATTCTCACAGAGTGCATCAAGGGTGAGGATCCCGAGACATGCGAGCCTCCCAAGGAGCACAGCTGCGGCGGCAACTGCTCTTCCTGCAGCAGCGATTGCCACTAATCACTGATTTTTTTATCGGATTTACGGGTATGTACTTTGCCGCTGATTTCTTTGCTTGTTTTTGCCGTAATACACAAAGTATTATCTGTGCTTACGTCTGCAATCTGCTTTGAAATCAATCGGCAATTACACACCCAAATCCGAACAGAAATCAAAATATACCTGACAGACAATAAGCTTTGTCAAAACAAACTTTTACTATTACTTTTGCGGAGGCGTGCAAATGGCTGAATTATCACCGATGATGAGGCAATATCTCGAAATCAAAAAGAACTACCCGGACACAATTCTGATGTTCCGTCTGGGTGATTTTTACGAAATGTTTTTCGAGGATGCAAAAACTGTTTCCAGAGAGCTGGAGTTGGTCCTTACCGGGCGTGACTGCGGCCTTGAGGAGCGTGCACCGATGTGCGGTGTGCCGTTTCACAGTGTTGACAGCTATCTTGCGCGTCTTATCTCAAAAGGTTATAAGGTTGCCATCTGCGAGCAGATGGAGGACCCTTCAACCGCAAAGGGCATAGTAAGGCGTGATGTTGTGCGTATCGTAACACCGGGTACGGTTATTGAGAGCAATATGCTCGACGAAACGCAGAATAACTTCCTTTGCAGCATTTTCTGCCGTGACGGTGCGGCAGGCATCTGTTTTGCTGACGTTTCGACGGGTGCAATGCATCTGACCGATATTGACGGCAAGATGCTGGAAAGCAAGGTTATTAACGAACTTGCACGTTTTATGCCCAGCGAAATTATACTCAACCGTGAGGCATCCGCACTCAAAGCGGTTCGTGCCTTTATTACCGATAAGTGTTCTGCACTTACCGAAACTTTCGATGAGGATTACTGCCTTCTCAACGAGGCAAGTGCCGCAATCTGCTCACAGTTTTCCTGCAATACTCCCGATGAAATTGCTCACGGTGTCAGTGTTCAGGGCATAATGTGCGCAGGTATATCAATCAAATATCTGCGTGAGGTACAGCGTACTGACCTTGCGAATATCCGCTCGCTCGATTATTACAGCGAGAGCGGTTTTATGAAGCTTGACCTTGCCGCAAGAAGAAGTCTTGAGTTGACAAGAACCATGCGTTCGAACGATAAGCGCGGCTCACTTCTCTGGACTCTTGACAAAACCTGTACCGCTATGGGCAAGCGTGAAATCAGAGAGTGGCTTGACAGACCTCTCACAAACCCTGCAAAGATTATCGGCAGGCACAATGCCGTCGATGAGCTTACGCAGGATGCAATGCTTTGCGGCAACATTGCCGCTTCACTTTCGGGCATCAACGATATAGAGCGTCTTATCACACGCATATCTTACGGCACCGCAAACGCAAAGGAGCTTCGTGCCCTTAGTGCCGCAATAGACAGGCTGCCCGATGTGAAGGCTAATCTTGAAAATTGCCGTTCATCCTTGTTGTCGGAAATCCGTTCGGGTATTGATACCCTTGAAGACGTTTCTTCGCTTATCAATGCTGCAATCGTCGATGAACCACCCTTTACTGTTCGAGAGGGCGATATGATAAAAGATGGCTTTAATACCGAGCTTGACGAGCTTCGTGCCATTGTCAATGACGGTAAGGGCTATCTTGCAGGCATACAGCAGCGTGAACAGGACAGAACAGGCATCAAAAAACTTAAAATCGGCTACAACCGAGTATTCGGTTACTATATAGAGGTTTCAAACTCCTTCAAGGAGCTTGTTCCGGAAGATTATATCCGTAAGCAGACCCTTGCAAACTGCGAGCGTTACATAACTCAGGAGCTCAAAGAGCTTGAGGCAAAGGTGCTCGGCGCGCAGGGCAGAATTGTTCAGCTTGAGTACGAAATATTCTCTCAGGTGCGCAACAAAACTGCTGAGCAGCCCGGCAGAATCCAGCGTACGGCAAACGCTGTTGCAAGGCTTGACGTGC
>JAZRRT010000064.1:0-31557 GCA_045650985.1 Acutalibacteraceae bacterium
TGGCAATGACATTGACAGAAAAAGCTGCATACATCAAGGGTCTCGCAGAGGGACTTGGCCTTGACGAAAGCAAACCCGAAGTAAAAATCATCAACGCTCTTCTTGATATCATTGATGATCTTTCACTCACAGTATCTGACCTTGAGGACGAGCTTGTTCTCGTTGGCGAGCAGGTTGACGCTGTTGACGAGGATCTCGATGCTCTTGAGTCATATGTCTACGACGATGATGATTGCGATTGCGACTGCGATTGCTGCTGTGACGACGATGACGACGAGTTCTTTGAGGTTGAGTGCCCCGCTTGCGGCGAAGTAATCAACGTTGATGAAGGCATCCTCGAGAGCGGAAGCATCGAGTGCCCCAACTGCGGCGAAAACCTTGAGTTCGACATCGAGTATGAGGACGAAGAGGACGAAGACTGATTAAAGTCTGACGCATAAAACAATCGGCGCCCACACTTCATTCGGAGTGCGGGCGTTTTTTGTCGGATTGTTTTTGAAAAATTTTTCAAAAAACTATTGCTTTTTTCGGTAATATCGGTTATACTTATTAAGCTGTCAGGACAGCAACAGCTAAATATCGCGGAGTAGAGCAGCTCGGTAGCTCGTCGGGCTCATAACCCGGAGGCCGCAGGTTCAAATCCTGCCTCCGCAACCAGAAAAAACACACTCGATTTTGTCGGGTGTGTTTTTTGTTGTCGTATTTTAAGCGTTGTGGTTTTGCGCCGCTTATAACAGCCTGCGGCGGATAATCCGAGTCGAACACTTCGGTTTTTGCTTCAAAGTGTTGACATTTTATTTCCGAGGGTATATAATTACGGAAATTCGATTTTGAAGGTAACGGATATGAACTTGGCTGTTTTTGGTGCAAGTGAATTTTTCTTTTTCTTTAGCGTAGCTTTTATTTTCAGCTATGCTTATTTTGCTGTGAAAAAGTTACTTGTGAGAGCGCAGAAAAGTTTTTAATTTACTTGAATCTATTTTAAGAGTATTTTTAAAGCCTCACTTGTAACCCAACAAGTGAGGCTTTTTATCTGAAAGGAAGGTTCCGATATGTCAGACAAATTAAACGAGGCAAGAGAAATTATAAACAGAGTGGATTCTCAGATGGCTGAGTTGTTTGCAGAGAGAATGAAGGCTGCAGAAATGGTTTTTGAATACAAAAAAGAATTCGGACTTCCGATTTCAGACCCCGAGAGAGAAGAGGCCGTTATCGAAAAAAATTCCGCGCTGATAGAAGATGACGTAATCAGAGCCTATTACGTTGACTATATAAAAAGCCTTATGGGAATTTCGCGGGCATACCAATACCGTATGCAGAGCGGACTGAAGGTTGCATACAGCGGAGTTGAAGGCGCTTTTGCCCATATTGCCGCCGGCAGAATCTTCCCCGACAGCAACAGGATTTCGTACAGAGATTTCAAATCGGCATACGAGTCTGTCGTGAAGGGCGAAACCGACGTTGCCGTGCTTCCTGTTGAAAACAGCTACGTGGGCGAAGTAGGACAGACGATTGACCTTATTTTTTCGGGCAATCTTTTTATCAACGGAATTTACGAGCTTGAAATTCGTCAGAATCTTCTGGGTGTTCAGGGCTCAACGGTTGCTGATATTAAAAAAGTTACAAGCCACCCGCAGGCACTCGGTCAATGCCTCGATTATATCAAGTTCCGTGGCTTCGACGTTGAAGAAGCAAGCAACACGGCAATCGCGGCAAAAACGGTTAAGGAGATAAACGACAAATCTCTGGGCGCAATAGCAAGCGTTGAAACGGCAGAAATATACGGACTTGAGGTTCTCGAAACCAACATAAACAAAAGCGGAGAAAACACAACCCGTTTTGCAGTTCTTTCAAAGGGCAGGGCAGAATCGCCCTCGCTTACAAGCTCTGTTCTGATGTTTACCGTTAAGAATGAGGCAGGTTCACTTGCAAATGCCATAAGCATTATCGGAAAATACGGCTACAATATGACTGCACTCAGAAGCAGACCTCTGAAAAAGCATTCGTGGCAGTATTATTTCTATATTGAAATTGACGGCACTACCCAAACGCAAGAGGGACAGAAAATGATAGCGGAGCTGAGCAGCGTCTGCGATAAGCTGAAAATTGCGGGAACGTTTGCGCCGCACAGTGAGATATAGGAGTCTGCTTATGAATATACATCTCAATTTAAAAGAAAACGGCTACGATATTGTTGTTGAAAGAGGAATCTTCCAAAAAGCGGGAGAACTGCTCAACCTTAACAGACGTGTTCTGGTCGTGACCGATTCGGGTGTTCCCGAAATTTATGCAAAAACACTTGCATCACAGTGCAAAACTCCCGTAATTTATACGGTTGAATCGGGCGAAGCTTCAAAAAGCATTGAAACGTTTGCGCAACTTCTTCACGTTATGCTTGAAAACGGCTTTTCAAGAAAAGATTGCGTTGTTGCCGTAGGCGGCGGTGTTGTGGGTGACCTTTCGGGTTTCGTTGCGTCGGCTTATATGAGAGGCGTTGATTTTTACAATATCCCGACAACTCTTCTTTCGCAGATTGATTCATCAATCGGCGGTAAAACAGCAATTAATTTTGACGGAATAAAAAATATCGTCGGAGCTTTTTATCAGCCGAAAAAAGTTCTTATTGACCCCCTGCTTCTTGAAACGCTTCCCGACAGACAGTTTTCAAACGGTCTTGCAGAGGCGGTAAAGGCGGCTCTTACAAGTGATGAACAGCTTTTCAATATATTTGAAACCAAAGATGTAAAAGAAAACGTTGACGAAATTATAATTCGTTCGCTCAACGTCAAAAAGAATGTTGTTGAGCAGGATGAAAAAGAGAACGGCATCAGAAAAATTCTCAATTTCGGTCACACAATCGGGCACGGCATCGAAAGCAGTGCAAAACAGCTTTATCACGGCGAGTGTGTGGCGCTCGGAATTATTCCGATGTGTGATGAGGCAATAAGACCGAGGGTTATCGCGGTCCTGAAAAAATGCAACCTGTATAATCTTATTGATTTTGATTGGGATAAAATCGGCGGAATAATGTTCCACGACAAAAAAGCCGACGGCGATACGGTTTGCGTAACAACTGTGCGTGAAATCGGAAAGTATGAAATGAAAGATATGAAATGCAGTCAGATTATCGATGCGGCAAAAAGCTGTCTGAAAGGGTGATATAAATGAAAAACACGTTCGGAAACAGTGTTGCAATTACCTTGTTTGGTGAAAGCCACGGCGAATATATAGGTGCCGTTCTTGACGGACTTGCACCCGGCATAGAAATCAGAAAAGAATATATCGAAGATATGTTGACCCTCAGACGTCCCGATGGAAAAATTTCCACGCCGAGAAAAGAAAAAGACGAGTTCAAAATTGTAAGCGGCGTAATAAATTCCAGAACAACGGGAACTCCCGTTACAATTCTTATACCGAACGAAAACGTAAAAAGCTCGGATTATGAGGAGCTTAAAAGCGTGGCTCGTCCGTCTCACGCCGATTATACGGCGCAGTGCAAATACCACGGATTCCAGGATTCGAGAGGCGGCGGCCATTTCAGCGGAAGAATTACGGCGGCGCTTGTTGCTGCGGGCGCTGTATGCAAATCGGCTCTGGAGCAGAAGGGCATATATATCGGCTCTCACGTTAAAAAGTGCGCAGGTGTTTCGGACAGAGATTTTGATGATTATCTTTCCGATATCCGTGCGCTGAACAAAAAGACTTTTGCCGTGCTTGATGAGTCCTGCGGGGAAGCGATGAGAAACCGTATTCTTGATGCGGCACAGGACGGTGACAGCGTAGGCGGAATTATTGAAACGGCAGTAATCGGCATTCCGCAAGGCGTTGGCGAACCGTGGTTTGATTCTGTTGAAAGCCTTATTTCTCATATGATGTTTTCAATTCCTTCGGTGAAGGGTATTGAGTTCGGCGCAGGCTTTGCTCTTGCGGATATGAAGGGCAGCGTATCGAACGATCCGTTTAAAATTGAAAACGGCAGAATTGTTACCGCTACAAACAATAACGGCGGCATAAACGGCGGTATTACAAACGGAATGCCGATAATTTTCCGAACGGTAATCAAGCCTACCCCGACGATTTTTAAAGATCAGAATACGGTTGATTTCAAGAGTATGACCGAGACCGTTCTCGAAGCCAAGGGCAGACACGATCCTGCCGTTGTTCACAGAGCAAGGGTTGTTCAGGATGCGGCAACGGCAATTGTTCTTTGCGACCTGCTTACCGTGAGATTCGGCACGGATTGGCTTAAAGGAAGTGAATAAACCATGGCAAAATACGGATGTATAGGCAAAAAACTGACGCACAGCTTTTCAAAGGAAATTCACTCAAAGCTTGCCGATTATGAGTATGAACTCATTGTGCTTAACGAAGATGAGATTGAAGCTTTCTTTGATAAAAAAGATTTCAATGCAATAAACGTTACAATTCCGTATAAGCAGACGGTGATGCCGTATCTTTACTCGCTGAGCAGCGTTGCAGAGCGTATCGGAGCGGTCAACACCATAGTGAATAAAAACGGCAGACTTTACGGCTACAATACCGACTACTACGGAATGAAAGCGTTGATTGAAAAAGTCGGCATTGACCTCAAGGGCAAAAAGGTGCTCATACTCGGAACGGGCGGCACAAGCAGAACGGCGCGCGTTTTGGCAGAGGATATGGGTGCTTCGCATATTTTCAACGTCAGCAGAAGCCGCTCGGAAAAATACGTAACCTACGAAGATGCGGTAAGACTCCATTCGGATGCCGAAATAATTATAAATACCACGCCGTCGGGTATGTACCCTGAGTGTGATGGCGTTCCCGTTGATATTTCCGCTTTCAGGAATTTGGAGGGTGTGGTTGATGCGGTGTATAATCCGCTTCGCACAAATCTTGTCCTGGATGCGCAGGCTCAGGGCATAAAAGCCGAAGGCGGTCTTTATATGCTGGTTATGCAGGCGGTTGCGGCGGTTGAAAAATTCCTTGATACGGAAATTCCCGTATCGCTCGCAGACAGCGTTTTTGCTGACGTCTTCCGCTCAAAAGAAAATATTGTTCTCACCGGAATGCCGGGAAGCGGAAAAAGCACAATCGGCAGGCTTATGAATGTTGATGGCTTTACGTTTGTCGATACCGATGAGGAAATTCAAAAGCGTTGCGGCTGTTCGATTAAAGAGCTTATAAACGCCAAGGGAGAAAAGTTTTTCCGTGACGTTGAAACGCAGGTTATAAATGAGGTTTCCGCAAAAGGCGGTCAGATTATTTCAACCGGCGGCGGTGCCGTGCTTCGTGAAGAAAACGTGCGAAGCCTGAAAAGAAACGGAAAGCTCTTCTTCATAAATGCGGATTCAGCCAGACTTTTTCCGACGGAAAACAGACCGCTTGCAGACACGGCGGATAAACTGAAAAAGCTGTATGACGAAAGAGCGGATATTTACAAAAACACAGCCGATGTTATAGTTCCCGATATGGCAACACCAAAAGATGAAGCAGAGTTTATTCTCAAAACAAGAACGGAGCTGACAAAGTGAAAATACTTGTTATAAACGGACCGAACATAAATATGCTCGGAATAAGAGAACCTGAGCATTACGGCAGAGAAACGTATGCCGACCTTACCGAGGCAATTCAGAAGCATTGCAAAGAGAGGAATACGGACGTAGAAATATATCAGTCAAACCACGAGGGTGACCTTGTTGATAAAATTCAGCAAGCTTACGCAAATGCAGACGGAATCGTTATAAATCCCGGTGCCTACACTCACACAAGCATCGCAATTCTCGATGCGGTGAAATCGGTTAATATTCCGACGGTTGAAGTGCATATTTCAAAGGTTGAAGAGAGAGAAGATTTCAGGCAGATAAGCTATGTGCGCCTTGCCTGTGTCAAAACAATAACGGGCCACGGCATAAACGGTTATCTTGAAGCAATTGATTATCTGACAGAAGGTAAATGATATGAAAGCGATTTTTCAGCCCTGCAAACTCAGCGGTAACGTAAGTGCACCCCCTTCCAAAAGTATGGTGCACAGGTATCTGATAGGTGCGGCATTGTCAAAAAGCAAATGCGTTATATCGGGCGTTGATTACAGCGAGGATGTGCTCGCAACAATCGATTGCCTTAAAGCTTTCGGTGCCGAAATTGTTACAAAAAACGATACGGTTGAAATAAATGCGGAAAATTTTACGGCAACAACCGATTCTTTCCTTCCGTGCAGAGAAAGCGGAAGCACACTCAGGTTTTTTATTCCTCTTGCATTGTGCGCGGGTAAAGAGATAACGCTCAGGGGCAGCGCAAGGCTGTTGGAAAGACCGCTTGACGTTTACGAAAAGCTGTGTGCCGATAAGGGCTTCAGGTTTGTCAGAAACGATGATTCCGTAACGGTTTGCGGCAATCTGAAAAGCGGAGAATACGAGATAAACGGCGATATAAGCAGTCAGTTTATAACGGGTCTTATTTTTGCGCTTGTGCACTTGGGCGGAGAGTCACGCATACGCATCATACCGCCGTTTGAAAGCAGGTCATACATAAATCTTACCCTGTCGGCGCTGAAGCTGTTTGGTGCGGACGTTGAATTTGCCGATGAATATACCATTCGCATAGGCAAAGCAGACCTGCATCCGTTTTCGGGCGCGGTTGAGGGTGATTATTCAAACGCCGCGTTTCTTGATGCGTTCAATTATATAGGCTCGCAGGTAAAAATCGGAAACCTGAAAGCTGACAGCCTTCAGGGCGACAGGATATATAAAAAATATTTTGATGAGATTGAAAAAGGTGTGCCGACGTTGGATATTTCGGATTGTCCCGACCTTGGCCCCGTGCTGATTGCCCTTGCATCGCTCAGAAACGGCGCAGTGCTCACGGGCACGGACCGTCTGAAAATAAAAGAGAGTGACAGAGGAAAGGCTATGCACGAAGAACTCTGTAAACTCGGCGGCGGACTTGTTTTCGGCGAAGCCTCAATAACTGTTCCGAAGCTTGAATTTAAAAATGTTGAAATTGTTTTTGAAGGACACAATGACCATCGCATTGTTATGGCTTTATCGCTGATACTTTCAAAGTGCGGCGGAACAATCAGCGGTGCAGAAGCTGTCAGAAAAAGCTATCCTTCGTTTTTTGAAGAGATAAAAAAACTCGGAGCAGAGGTGAATTTAGAATGATAGTAAATGTGAGTAAAAAAATACTCATAGTCGGTCTTGGTCTTTTAGGCGGTAGTTATGCAAGGGTGCTCAAAAGATTCGGCTTTCACATAAGCGCAATAACAAAAGAGCAAAGCTCAATAGACTATGCACTCAAAGAAGGGCTGATTGATGAAGGCTCTGTAAAGCTCGACGAAAAGATAATCGGTGAAGCAGATATAGTTATATTTGCTTTGTACCCTCACATTTTCATAGAGTGGATTGAACAGAATCAGAATTTTTTGAAGAGTGGAGCAATTGTTACCGATGTAACAGGTGTCAAATGTAGTGTAGTATATAAGGTGCAGGAAATGCTTCGTCCTGATGTTGAGTTTATTGCAGCTCACCCGATGGCAGGACGAGAGGTTTCCGGTGTTGAAAACAGCACTGACAAAATGTTTGCAGGAGCAAACTATATCGTTACTCCCACTGATAAAAATACGCCCGAAGCAATAAGCACTTGTATGGAGCTTGGCAGATTACTCGGATTTTCAAATGTTACTGCACTTTCGCCGGAGGAACACGATGAAATGATAGGTTTTCTCTCACAGCTTACTCACTGTATTGCCATAACTCTTATGACTTGTAATGATAAAGAGAATATGGAAAAGTTTACAGGTGATTCATTCCGTGACCTTACCCGTATTGCTCGTATAAATGACCTGATGTGGAGTGAACTTTTTATAGAAAATAAAACGGTGCTTCTTGAACAGATGAATCTGTTTATAAACAAATTCAACGAACTTAAATCGATGCTTGAAACCGAAGATGTTGAAGCTATGAGAAAAATGATGCGCCATTCAACAGAACGCAGAGCATTGTTTGATAAAAAATAGTTAAGGAGGTCAATGAAAATGAATATGAATTTCAAAAGGAAATTACCAATCCCGATGGAGATAAAAGAACAGTATCCCATTACATACGAACTGGAACAGATGAAAGAAAAACGTGATCAGCAGATAACGGCGGTTTTTGAGGGAAGGGATGATAAGCTTATCCTTATCATCGGCCCTTGCTCAGCTGATAACGATGACAGCGTAATTGATTATATAACCCGTCTCAGAGGTGTTCAGGAAAAGGTTGCCGATAAAATTCTCATAATTCCGAGAATTTACACCAATAAGCCCCGCACAACAGGCGACGGATACAAGGGTATGCTTCATCAGCCCGACCCGCACAAGGGCGAAGATATGCTTAAAGGCGTTGTTGCAATCAGAAATCTTCATATCAGGGCAATGCGCGAAACGGGATTCACCTGCGCCGATGAGATGCTGTATCCCGAAAATTACAGATACCTCAACGATGTGCTTTCCTACGTTGCAGTCGGTGCAAGGTCTGTTGAAAACCAGCAGCACCGTCTGACTGCAAGCGGTTTTGATATTCCCGTCGGTATGAAAAACCCCACGGGCGGCGATATTTCGGTAATGATGAATTCGATAACAGCCGCTCAGCACCCCCACACGTTTATTTACAGAGGCTGGGAGGTTGAAAGTCAGGGCAATCCGCTGGCTCACGCGATTCTGCGAGGCTATGTAAACAAGCACGGTCAGTCAATGCCCAACTACCACTACGAAGACCTTATTAATCTTGCGGAAACCTACGATAAATCGGGCCTTTGCAACCCTGCCGTTGTTATCGACACAAACCACGCCAACTCAGGTAAAAAGTGGATGGAGCAGCCGAGAATTGCAA
Source organism: Acutalibacteraceae bacterium (assembly GCA_045650985.1). Classification (GTDB taxonomy): domain Bacteria; phylum Bacillota; class Clostridia; order Oscillospirales; family Acutalibacteraceae; genus UBA8612. The sequence continues at coordinate 8,853 of JAZRRT010000064.1, forward strand.
AAGAGGTGCTTCACTCCTGCCGTTGCTCTGCCGACATTAAAAAGTTGGTAAAAGGTCTGATGATAGAAAGCTATATCGAAGACGGAGCGCAAAAGCCGGAAGAAAGCGTTTACGGAAAATCAATCACCGACCCGTGCCTCGGCTGGGAGAAAACCGAAAAGCTTATTCTCGATTTGGCAGATATACTCTGATTCGCCGTGAAAAACGGCAGACAAGAAAATTGTTTTGAAAATACGGGGCAGGCGGCGCAAAAAATGCGCTGTCTGCCATTTTTAATCGGCAATATGCAAAGAAAATTACAGTTTTTTTGTAAAAAAAGCAGAATTTTCAAAAAACTGTTTCAAATAAATAAAAATGGTGTTAATATATATAAGCATAACTATTATCCGAACAGGAGGATAAACAATGAAAAAATTTATTGCAATTCTTCTCTCTGTCGCACTTCTCGTTTCGGTTGCGGTTGTTCCCTCATTTGCAAACCCTGCAGATGAAACAGCTCCCGTAGTTGAGGCAGATTCTCTCGAGTGCGCCTTTGCAGAAGGCACAAACAGCCTTGTTGTTTTCGTAACAGGTATCGGTCAGAGCTACTCTTACCTTTTCGATCAGAGCTACGTCGATGAGTACGGCGACAAGCTTCAGGATTTTGAAGTTTACGGCGACCTTATCGCAAATGGCGAGTATCAGTCAAAGTGGAACCTTTTCAACAGCTTTGACGAGGCTTTCTCCGAAACAAGCACAATCCTTAACATCGTTTCACTTGTTATGGAGCTTTTGGTTTCCGCAGTTTTCAGAACAGACATTATCGTTACTTCTCAGGTAGAGTCTGTTGTCAGAGATCTCTTCAAGTTCAACCTTGTAGGTGAAGACGGCAACGCAAACCCCAGAGTAGTTACACCCAGATACCCGATGTCTGTTTCCGAGTATCCTTCAATCACTCTTGCTGACGGCAGTGTTGAGAGCGAAGCAAAGAGCCGCTTCTACTCCTCAATCCCCTGCAAGGATATTGCACAGCAGAAGTTTGGTGAGGATTTCGAGAAGTATCTCTACGTATTCAATTACAGCGCATTCTCCTACACATCAAACAACGTTGAAGCTATGAAAGAATTTATCGACACAATTCTTGCAAGCGAAAACGCAAAAGAGCTTGGCGCAACAGACGTTGTTCTTGTTCCGATGAGCATGGGCGCATCCGTTGTTACAGCTTATATGGATGCTTATCCGACAGTTGCAGAAAACCACATCCGCCGCGTTGTAAGTATCGTCGGCGCTTGGGACGGCAGTGACGTTGTTGCTGACCTTCTTACAGGTACATACTGCGACAATTCCGCAGACCTTTTCTACAACGGTCTTATCGCTGACCTTGTCGGCGAGCCCTGGGGCTATGCAATCAACCTTGCACTTCGTATATTCCCCAAGCCCGTTCTCAGAGCTTTTGTTGACAAAGCAATCGGCGCAATCGCTACCGAGCTTTTCTGCGCAACACCTTCTCTCTGCAACCTTATCCCGATTGACAAGTATGACGGCATCAAAGACCTCATCAAGTCCGACGTTGTAAGAGCAGAGGCTGACGCTTTCCAGGCTGCAAAGAAGAAGCTCAACACAACAATGGAAAACCTTGAGAAGGAAGGCGTAACGTTCTCCTTCATCTCCGGTTACGGTCTTCCCTTCGGCGCAATCACAGCTGATTACAGCGCATTCGGCTTTATGAAGAGCGCTGCAGAGACAAACTCTGACGAAATTATCAACATCGATTCAACAGCTCCCGGCACATCCTTTGTTCCTGCAGGCACACAGTTTGAGGACGAAGCAGGCAGAGAGCTTTCACCCGATAAGGAAATCGATATTTCCACAACAATCCGCAAGGATTCTTCCTGGTTCTTCTACAAGCAGAAGCACGAGCTCGAGTACAACAACGTTGCAATCGCACTTGCAATCGAGCTTGCAACAGGTAACGTAAAGACTGTTGCTGACTGTGACAACCTTGAGGAAGACGGCTACTACTTCCCGCAGTTCAACGGCGCAAGAAACACAAGAAATTACATCAGATACAACCTTCCCGATCTTGAGAGATACTGCAAAGATACAGGCTATGAGCTTACAGCAGCTCAGCAGAAGGTTCTTGACGATGCAAACGCAATGATGGCTAACCCCGTCTGCGATCCCGAGGTTGACGATCCCTACCTCGCAGCAGTTGAAGAAATGATGGTAGAAATCGGCATCTACGAAGCTCCCGCAGAGCCCACAACGGGTGATCAGGTTCTCAACGGCGTGCTCAAGACTCTTAACGATGTAGTTTATGCTCTTGTCGGCGCTCAGGGCTTTGCTGATCCTTTCTTTAACTGATTTTGCCGTCGCGGTTCACACGGGCCGCAATGAAGCAATTTTTTAAAAATTCAGCACAATAATAAAGTAACCCCGCAGATATGCGTTAAGCAATGTCTGCGGGGTTTTCTTTTGTTTATGTTATTTAGTTTTTGGGTATGGGTCTGTGCTTTGCGGTGTATTCGGTGCAATCAATTCTTATTACGCTTACTATCGTAGTCATCTTGTCTTCAAACTCAAAATCTCTGCCTGTCTGTGCTTTCATAAGAACTTTAAGTCCGAGTTTTTTCTGTTCAACGTCCTCAACTATTTCTGCTGTGCCCTTGCCCATCAGCGATGAATAGCTGAGTCCGTATTTGCAGGCAATATCGCCCTCGAACGGCACAAGCGCACACTCCATCTCAAAGAAAACTTTCGGGTTTTTGCGCATAATGTCGAGCTTTCTGCCGCGCTTTGAGCCGTGAAGCCAGATGGTAAGCTTGCCGTTTTCAAATGTGTAGCCGTAATTCATCGGCACAACGTAAGGCTCGTCGCCGTCAACCATTCCGACGTGAACAATTTTTGATTCATCGAGAATTTTTATAATTTCCTGCTCATCGGTAATCATTTTTTCTCTGCCTGTAAGTCCGTTCATATATATCCTCCCAATAAGTTTAAAACAAATAACTGCTCTCAGTTTGTCTTGGCTTTTTTGTTCATTGATTTGAACATAAGCGCCGCCGCGACAACGGCACACACGCCGCTTATCAGCTTGCCTGCAATAACAGCCCAAAGGAAGTCTTTGTTGAACTGCATTGTAAATGCGAGATGGTCGCCGAAAACGAAAGATGCGGAAACGGCAAAAGCCATATTCATCATCCTGCCCTTGGTGTTCATTTTGTCTGCCATTTCAAAGGTAGGTATGCTGTTTGCAAGTGATGAAACAAGTCCGAGCACGCTCGTTTCGTCAATGCCGATTTTTTTGCCTGCGGCGGTGAATATCTTGTTCAGAATTTTTGATATAACCTTAATCAGCGGAAATACACCCGCAAGTATAATCGCAACGTCTGCAACGATTGAAAAAGCATCCTTTATCGGGCTCATGTGCGGAATTATCTCTTTGCCCGTGAGGTGGCTGAATATTCCTGCTGCCAGACCTACGGTTATTATAATCAGCACAAAGCCGCCGATAATGCTGAAAATTTTGCGGCACAAATCGGGCTTGAGCGCAAGACCGATGCAGGTTATCAGCGCTACAACGAGCATCGGCAGAAGGTTGAGCATAAGACTGCCGAAGCCAATGCCGAGCATAAGACCCGATACTATACAGCCTATGGGCATTGTTGCAATGCCGCAAAGGATGCCGCTGAGCACCTCTTTATGAAACTCTTTTTTTATCATTTTAAGCGAAACGGGCACCGTGAAACATACCGTTGCGCCAAACATCGATGCTACGACAAGACCGTTGTAGCCGCCGAGCACAGCATCGCCCGCAAGCTCTTTGGAGATTGCCGCGCCGCCCATATCGTTGGCAATGAAACTGCCGATAAAGGACATATCAATGCCTGTAAAAGCCGAAACGGGTGTAAATACGGGCTCGAGCAGTTTTGCAATTGACGGTGCAATACAAATCATACCGACCATCGCGAGCGAAAGAGTGCCCGAGGCAACTATTCCTTTTTCAAATTCTTCACCGAGCTTCAGGCGGTTGCCGATAATTCTGTCAACGGCGCCGAGTACGGCGAAGATTGCAAATATCCAGTTTAATACTTCCATTTTCTGCTCCGATTTTTTAGTTTATAATTACCCTGATTTCTTTCGGGCAGGTAATCTGCGGCGCTTTGCCCTCTTCCAATTCAACCGTCACGTTACCGTAGGGTGTAGGTAACTCAACCTTTGCGTGTTCAAGACCGAGCAGAGAGGGAGAAAGCGAAATTTCCTCAAAAGCGGGTTTGAGCATATCAAATCCCATGAGTGCCCTTGGCAGTGACCAGAGCGGAGTGCCGCCCCAGGCGTGGCTGTGGTCAAAGCTGTAAGTCGGCTCAGGCGCAATAAAGCCCTCCACAAGCCCCTTCGGGCATTCAGCAACGGGTTTTTTCCAGCGCTCAATTACCTTGAGCGTGTATTCTTCGCGCAGTCCGTTTGTGTAAATTGCTTCGAGCAGATAATGCGCAAAATACGGCTGATAATCACCCGGGCACTCGTCGCTCATAATTTTATGCAGTATTTTTCTTACCGTTTCTTTTTCACAAACTCCGAAATAGGCGGCAAGAATATTTGACTGTTTGAGATAATACCGCTTATCAATATTCTGCGGCATCCAGTGTCTGATTTCAACGGTTGAAGGTGTGTTCAGACCTTCAAAATACAGCCCTTTTTCGCTGTCAAAAAGTTGCGAGTTGATAGCTTCGCGCAGGTTATTTCTGCGCCTTATACAGTTTTTTTCAAGTGCTTCTCTGCCGAGGATTGAGTAAACCTCTGCTGCAAATCCGAGCGCACCGAAATAGAAAAGATTCAGGCAGGTTTGTCCGAGCGCTTTTGGCGGATGGTGCATTGAAATGCCGTCAATATAAATCCAGTCCACAAACATAAAGTCAGGCGGTGTTTCAATCAGACCGTTATCGCCTACGTAACCCGAAAATCTGTTGAGGAGCATTATCAGCGCGTCCTCACATTCGGTGAGCAGGCTCTTGTCGCCCGTAAATTTGTAAACGTCGAGCAGCATTCTTACCCAGATAAGGCTGTAAGTCGTGTGGAACATTCTGCCGTGGTTGTTACGGATAAGCTCAGCCGTGCGGATTACATCGAATTTTGCAAGGCTCATATCGCCGAATGAAAAAGCGGTCATCAGCGTTTCTATGTAGTAATCACCCGTGCAGGCGAGCGGCTCGCAGTGCTTCGGGCTGTCAAGGTGAATCGTCTGCCTGCAATATTTAAGCGTGTGTCTGCACGTGTCAAGCACCCGGTTGAGTGCCGCGTCGCTTGTAATCGTTACAGCCTCTTTTTCAACGGGCAGGCAGGTTGCGATAAAGCCGATTTCAATTTCGGTTTCCTCATCGGAAAGGTTAACGATGTCGGCAAGCAGCTCACCTGCGCTGTGCATATAAAATCCTCTGTATTCACCTTTGTCGGCAAAGCAGACGGATTCCGTGTTGCCCTGCTCGTCAGTTTCGCGGCAGGTTATTTCAGCCTTGATTTTTCCATTTGCTTTTGCATAAACATAGCCTGCATAAATTTTGTCAAGTTCAACGGTTATGCTTTTGCTCTCGTTGGGTTTGAGTGTAAATGAGCGGCTGTGAAGCTGCTCTTCGACAACGGGAATCGGTGCTGTTTTGGTGTGCCAGACGTTTTGAATTTCCTGCGCGTTGACGTATTCGTCGGCCGCAACGCAGGAATCGTAGCAGCGCGATGCCGTGTAAGCGCCGTTGAATCGAACCAACCAGGAAGAATCGGTATAAATAATCTCTTTTGTGCCGTCGTCGAAGGTCAGCTCACCGCTGAGCATAAAGCCGCCGTGACCCGATGAAAATTCAAAACCTCTGTCCGGCTTCATCCTGACACGTGCAAAAAAAGCAAGTGTATCCGTATCGGGAGTCAGCAGGGTTTCGGATGAATAAAAGTTGCTTCTCGGATTTTCGTTGCCGAGAAAATCACCTCCGGGCGATACGGGACCCGTTGCACAGACATTGCCGTTGACGTAAAGCACAAGCGCAGTGTCAGCGCTGAATCTGAGCCTTGCAGATGAAATTTTTTTGCCGAAACGGTATTCTTTTTTAAATTCGGCAACCGTGAATAAGCCGGACTTATCCGATTCAAGATCACTGTAACAGCAGGTCTGTCTGTCGGGATATTTATCCGCAGGCAGCCATATCCATTTTTCGCAAAGCATACTTTATCTCCTAACTGTTAACTGAATAAATTTCTGAGGATGCAGATGAGGTTTTCTTCTTTATACGTTATGTGCGCACGGTCGGATACGTTGCCTGTCATCAGGTTGTCAAATACGCCGCTGCCGCCGGATTTGCCCGCAACAAGCACGGAGTTCTGCGTATCGTCCCTGAAGCCTGTGCGGAAATTTGTTGCAACTGAGTTGAATTTTCCGTCAGCCTTGAAGGCGATTTCTCTGCCGCCGCTTGCCGAATACCAGAAGCAGAAGCAGTTATCAAAAATGCTTGATACGTCGTTCATTGTGCGGAAACCGATGCAGAACTGGTCGCTGTAACAGAAATCGTATATGTTGTTTCCGCCTTCGTCAAGGAATCCGCAGCTGTTTTCGTAATCTGTATAATCCGAGTAGTAAAGCGGATGCACGTTGCGCAGAGAATTTGAGGAGGATTTGAGGTGAACTCCTGTGAAAACGTTGCCGATTCGCACGTCTGTAACAGTGTTGTCATAACCCTCTATGCGTATTCCGACGGAGTCTGTGTCGCCTGTGCCTATTATGTTGATACTGCTCAGATCAGCATCCGATGAGCCGCTGTTTGCGCCGCTTTTGATGATGATTCCTATCTTTGTATGCTTGATTGAAACGTTGCGTATTGCGGTTTCTCTGCCCGAATCGATGCTGATTCCGTCTGCCTTGCCAGAGCCGTCAATTATTCCGCCCGTGAGCGAATAGTTGCTGCCGACGGTGTGGGTGTCGTTTTTGGGGTCCTTGCCGCCGAGGCGTACCATCGCCTCTTCGCCTGACCAGCTTTCTGCCGCACGGATTACCGCATAGTTGGAAAGCTGAAGGTCTACGCTTTTCTGCGGGTCGGCAGGTGTGCATATCGGCTTACCGATAAGGTAGATGCCGTCGGGGAAGTATATTGTGCGGTTGGGGTTTGCGTCAATTACCGCCTGAATTTCGTCTGCAATGTCTATCGTGCCGTCATTTGAAACGTAGTCCGTTATGATGACGTAGCCGAGAGCGCTCTCGGTTGATTTTACGGGCTGTGCAGCAGCCTGTTCAGCGATTTCGAGCGCTGCGTCAACTTCCTTTTCCATTGCCGAAATCTCGCTGAATCCGTATCCGGGGTTATGGACATAATTCTCTTTGTCGGAAAAAGAAAATCCTGCTACCGCAACAACCGCAGTAACAAGCACGGCGGCGATTATTTTACTGTGCTTTTTCATATCAGCTCACCTTTACGATAAATTCTGCCCTGTATCCGTCCCATTCAGCCGTCACAAAGGTTTCGCCTGCAGAAATACCGGTGATTTTTGTGCCGTCCGTGCTGATAATGCTCTCGTCATATCCGCTGAGGGTGACGTTGCCGTAAATCTTTTTATAGTCAAGCGAGGTATCAACCTTAAAGAATTCAGTGTTGATTCTGTCGCCTGAAGAAACCGCATACACTCTTTGGGAGGGTATAATTGCCATATAGTTGACACACCAGGATTTCGGCGCTGCTTCAACGGCGGTCTTTACGTTTTCGTTGAGCATATCGGAAAAATCGGGTGCATCGATGAGGTTAATTTCAACCTTGTTTATTCTTGTCGGCCAGTAGCCCCATTGGTCACCGTAAGCGTAGGCAAGATAAACGCCGTCTGAAAGCCTGATATGGCCGTCGGGTCTGCCCGTAATGCCGCAGTTGTGGCAACAGTGGCTGATGTTTGTTTTGGTTACGTATGATTCGAGGAAGGTAATTCCGTCATCAGAAACGTAAACGCCTACACAGCTTTCGGTTGTGAAGCGTTCGAAGGTGACAACGGCAATAAACTTGCCGTAATCCTCAACGTATTTAACGTCTGCGGAGTCGAAAGCACCGTCGCGGTGAGTCATTGCAACGCCGCAGTACTGTATTGTTTCGGGCCAGTTTTCGTCGGTAGCGTCTGCGGTGCTGATTTTTGTCTGGTTAACGGGACCGTCTCTCCACGTGTAGTAGATATAAAGCACGTCATCCAGCACAACAAAGCTGGGCTCGCCTGCGCCGTAGGTTGTCGGGTCACCCGTGTATTCGATAATAGGCTCGGGTGAGCCGCCCCAACCGCTGCCGTTCCACTTTTCGTAGTCGCCGTCGGGTGTTTTACTGCGTGCAACAAATACGTTGTTGTCAAGTCCGTCGGGATTGACGGTTGAAGTGTAAGCAATGTAGTAATAATCACCGAATTTTATAACTCCGGGATCACAGCAGGAGTAAAAATCGGGCGAATCTCCCGTGGGTTCAAGCACGGAGACTTCTTTTGTCCAGGTTTTGCCGCCGTCGGGTGAATGGCGGTAGCTTATCCAATCCCATTCGCCGAAAGCGCCCGGCGAAGAGAAAAATGCATCAATGCTGCCGTCAGCGTTGATAATCATTGACGGACCGTAGCGGTATCCGAAATCGTCACCGTCGTAGGGGTTGAATATGTCCCAACCCTCGTCAACAGCGGTAAGGCTGAGGTATTTGCCCTCTTCAGGCTCAACCTCAAGCTCGCCGTCCGTATATGCTCTGTCTTCAATCGGAGTATACTCGGCATAAGGCGGCTGAAGTATGCCCATCATAAGAAGCACGGATGCAAAAAAACGGATAACAGGCAAAAAGAAGTTGCTCATAAAACTCGTCTCCGATCCTGATTTTTATATGTTTTTAGGTCGATCATAAAATATAGGACAACACTACCCAATCATCACTCTGAATATTATCAGAGTAATTATCAATGCAAATACAGAGTTCGTCACTCTTATCATCGTTACGGACAATACCGCCTTTTAAGCCGTATTTTTTAAGATATGTTTTAAGAACAGTAAATTTCTTAGGTGTGTACATATCAATATCCTGACTATTACCGCTACGGTCAAATCCGCCTTTTGTTTCAATAATCCAAATTTCACCGTTTACGCTGATAACATAGTCGGGATAGAACAGTTTCTGTTTGCCTGAATTATCCTGATAAACAATAGAAAGATATTCATTGCCCTTATCACCGTTCTTGTACCACCATTCAACGGCGGATGAACGTTCGCAGAATTTCTCAAACTTTCTTTCCGAAGAAGAGCGAGGCTCTGCCGAAGAAAGATAATTCTGATACACATTCTTTTCCATTACTGCGTGAGTTTTTGCATTTGCATCATAGGTAAAAATACAAGATTGAGGAATACGGAACTCATAAGTTGAAACAGCAGGTGCTTCCAGCTGCATCTGAGCAATATCAGCTGCCATTGCCTCACGAACAGCGTGTTTAAGCAGAGTTTCGTTGTTCAGTACAAAAGAATATACTTCTCTCGGCGGCAATGCGAGAATTTTTCTGTTATAAGAAAAATTAGCATCAAAAAGTTTTCTTATAATTGTGTTTGTATAAGAATACTCCATACCGATTTCAAGACCGATTTTACTAATTTTATGATGATAATCTCGTCCGTGTGTATGAGTGCTCATTTTTTCTGTAACAGCAATTGTATTCATATCAGATGAATTAAAATCAAGGGTAGCAGTCTCACCTGAAATAGTGTGACGAATAATATCTTCGCTAAAAATAAATCCTTCAGCCTGCAAACGAGTTTTATTTTCTGCTTTATTGGTGCCCGTTTTGTATTTGCTTTCAAAATACTTTGCAACTGCAAGTAATGCTTTCTGAGGGTTGCGGGTAACAGAGAGGACTGTTCTCTGCTCACCTGTGAGAGTTATTTGTTTGTACTCGTTTTTTAAGAATAAAGTACAAGCTTCCAATGCACCTTTACCAAGAGATGCTTTAACACCCGCTGTAAATTTGCTGTCGAGAGTATAGAGATAACAACTGTCAAGCAAATCATTGTTGTAATGCTTTGCCTCCGGCATACGGCGAATTCTACCGATAGTCTGAATTTCAAATGTTTCATCCATATTGTCACGGAGTTTAACAAGAATCTGTGCTCTCGGACAATCCCAACCTGTTGCTACTGCTTGTTTGATTAACACTGCAACGGGTTTTGCATCATTTTTTTCAATATTTTCAAGGTTTTCATGTCTTTTATCGAGCCATACAGCAAGTTGACCGTTTTCGTATGTAATACCTTGTGTTTCAAACCAACGCTCGATATTGTCGAGTAAAGCATCAGAATTATTCGGAAGCTGAACAACAATAAGAGGATTGATATCACAATTATTCTGTAAAAAAGAAGAACGGAGATTTCTCTGTTTATTATATGCTTGCTCAAGAAGAAACTCGGTCTGATTTTCTGTCACAACTGTCTGCGGAAAATCCTCATTGATAATGAGCATTTTCTTGATAAGCCCTGCGGCGATAACTTCTTCTTCGGGTATTTCAATAATTTCTGCATTCTTTATGCCTTTGGGCGTAGCGGAACAACGGATAATTTTATCAGTATGAAAATACTGAATTATCTCATCTGCTTTTATAGTGTTGTTCTGATGGCTTTCATCAACAATAATTACAAAACGCAAACCGTTATTTAAAGCATTCTGAATATGCTCAAGGAAGTTTGTACGCTCACTGTCTTTAAGAGCATTGTTGCCTTTCTTCGTGAGCTTTTCCCAGTTGATGAAACAACTATCATTTTCCTCAAAGCCTGCAGTCATAACATCTGACAGCAATTTTGTCTGTGAAGCATGGATATACTTGTCCATTTTCGCTTTGCTCTGCTCCTCAAGGTTGCCTTTACCGGGGGTAAGCCACACAAAAACAGTTTTTGAAAATGACTGAATATATTGATGCATAAAGTATGTAAGAATTATGGTTTTACCGCTACCCGTAGGACTTTTGAGAATAATGTCACGGGCAGGCTTGTCCATAGCTTCAAATAACGATTTAACCGCTGTCAGCTGAAAATCTTTTAACGTCATAATCAGCCCTCCTGTAAATCTCTGTAATAATAATCGGGAATAATGTTAACCTCTATTTTATGTGCCAATAATGCTTGTTCCTGTTCTTCATCGGGTAAAAGGTCATGTCCCATATAGAGCTTTTTACATTTTGAGAAATCTTCAATATTTGCAACAAATTCGTCAAGTTCTTCTTCGGTAAGAGCAATGGCTATTTCAGCATTGTTTGTGAAGTTAAGTCCATTTTCAAGTTCTACAAGTTCTCTGATGTGTCGAAGAAGCTCATCAGCATATTCATAATACATACGCTCACTTATTGGTATGTATTCAACCTTATAATACTTAAGGCTTGATTCGTATCCTTCTTTATCAATAACACGCTTTATACGTTCATAAGTAACATCACGGCAAATGTTGTTTTCGTTGTTTGTACAAAGGATATATCTACGATTACCACCATCTTCTGCATTTAACTTTATAACAGCATGTCCAGTTGTGCCACTGCCTGCAAAAACATCCAGAACAATTGATGTTTTTGTAGTGGAAACTCTAATTAATTCTTGGATAAGTTTAATAGGTTTTGGCGTATCAAATATCTCCCTGTTACCAAAAATATCAAACAATTCATCCTTTGCAGAAGAAGAAGTACCTACTCCTCTTAGAATACTGTCCATATAATATTCTTTTTCTTCATTCTCAAAAGTTTTTAATCTCGGAACCCCTTCTCCACCTTTAGGAAATGCTATACGGTTATCTCTTTGCAATTGCAAAAATTCTTCTCTGGAAATAAACCAATGTCGTGTATATTGCTTCCCCGATGGAGTAGTAATTGTATAATAATTTGGCGAATTTTTGTCTTCGTTTTTATGTCCTTCTTCAAATGAAATGATACCTGATGACCAAGGACCGCGTGGATCGTTATCTGGATTGTTTTGTTTGTTCTTCCATTCTGGTAGCCTCATCATTTTATTGAAAGAGGTGTTTGCTTTGTTTTTATAACAAACAACTATATTTTCGTGCACACTTTTAAATCTATGTATGATTTTAGCATTCGTATTACGATCGACTTTCGAATCTGTTTTTTGCCATATCATATAATCGACGTTATTGTCAGTGAAAATAGCCTGACACAAGGATGATAGTGCTGCCAACTCGTGCTCATCGATGTTTATAATGATTAGACCATTCGGTGAAAGTAAAGAATACATTAATCGCAATCTTTTGTCCATAAAAGATAGCCATTTTGAATGTCTGAAGGTATCGCTTAACTCAATATAATTGTCATCATATTTAAAGTCTTTTTTTCCCCTGTTGTAGGGAGGATCTATGCAAATGAGGTCTATTTTACCTCTATGTGTCTTTTCAAGTAATTTCAAAGAAGCAAGATTATCACCCTCGATAACGAAATTCATCTGCCCGCCGTTATCAATGAAAAGCTCTTCATCTTCCGTAAGTACGGGTGTATGAGCATCAAGAACCTCATCAATTTCTTCTCGGTGTTCTTCAAACACAAGACCATATTTCTTGCCATTAACATCTTTTTCAAGTTCAGAAAGGTATGACAAAAGATTACCTGTATTTTCATCCTGCGGTGCAGCAGAAATAAAGGTACGAATTTCTTTAATTTTTGCAAGTAAATCCTCACGTTTTTGTTTTGATATATTTGTGCTCATTTTCATCCTCCGGTGTTTTTGGCAAAAAGTGTTAGAAAAATGAAGCTTAACTTAAGTTTTTTAATACTCCATTGTGGTATTTGATGTTTCTCTATTCGGCGTAAGGCGGCTGAAGTATGCCCAGCATAAGAAGCACGGATGCAAAAAAACGGATAACAGGCAAAAAGAAGTTGCTCATAAAATACATCCCCTGTCTTGTTTTTATATGTTTTGATTATAACAGTATTTTATTACCATTGCAATGAATTTATAGAACATAGGTCTAAGGGGGCTCAGCCTGACATACATAAGATTACAAGAGGTGTTATTTTATTTAATAATTAATTGCTTATTTATATGTATTTTACTTGACATACTATGTCGACTATTGGTATAATATGTCAATAATGGTAAACTGTGTGGGTGTAAAGGTGTGCTTTAGCGATGGAAAATGCTAAAGCGAGCAAAAACAGATTTATATTTTTGCTGTTTGCAATTACTACGCTGTCGGTTATCTACGGTGTTATAATATCTTTGATTCGGAGTGGATGAAGATGAATTTGAACATTAAAGTTTCGATCAAAAAAAAGCAGATTAAGGCAAAACTCAAATTAAACCGAAACGAAGAAATAAATGTGCAGGATATGCGTTTGCTCAACACTAAAATCGTCAGAGGGTTGATGATTCCTAAAGCGCTGGATCCCCATACGATCGAGCTGTCTTCGCAGGGTGATATGTTCCTCAAGGACTTTTTCAAACGCAAAGTAGGAAAAGACGAAGTTTTTCTCATCGTTGCACAAGTGATTGAAACTATAAAGGCTGTTGTAAGCCAAGGCTTAAATGTAAACAATCTGGTGCTTGATCTCGATTATATTTTTATTGACGGCAATACTTTCGCTTTGAGTTTTGTTTATCAGCCTATAATCGGCAATAAAGTTTTGCCGAATATTCCGGCTTTTGTTCTTGACGTTATTCAAAAGGCAAAGCCCAAAGACGCTGAGGATGCTGCGTATTTGAGAGATTTTACAACATTCATTACAACCGAGCAGAGAATTTCAGCTTTTGCTATTGGCGACTATATCAGATACAAATGTCCACACATATATAAAGTGCTCAATAATGCGCCTGCTGCACAGCAAAGCGCCCCTCAAACTGTTTATGCGGAAGCTCCGTCTGTAAATGCAGAAACAACATTGATTGATAATACGGCCGGTGAAGCTCCTGCGGGAAATATCCGTGAAATTTATATCAACGAGCCTGCCGCACCGATTGCTCCCGAGCAGACATATTACGGAGAAGATACAGGTCTGCTGGCGGATGACGGCGGTTACGAAGCTCCTGCAGAAAATATCCGTGAAATTTATATCAACGAGCCTGTCGCACCGATTGCTCCCGAGCAGACATATTACGGAGAAGATACGGGTCTGCTTACGGATGACGGCGGTTACGAAGCTCCTGCAGAAAATATCGCTGCTCCCTATTACAGTGAGCCTGCCGCAGCGGTTGCACCCGAGCAGACATATTACGGAGAAGATACGGGTCTGCTGACGGATGACGGTGGTTACGAAGCTCCTGCAGAAAATATCGCTGATCCCTATTACAGCGAGCCTGCCGCAGCGGTTGCACCCGAGCAGACATATTACGAAGAAGATACGGGTCTGCTGACGGATGACGACGATTACGAAGCTCCTGCAGAAAATATCGCTGCTCCCTACTACAATGCGCCTGCCGCACCGGTTGCACCACCTGCAAACGCTTATTACAATCGCAATCAACCGGCACCGGCACCTGCACCTGCACAACCCGTAAATACATACGGCAATTATAATCAGCAAAGAGATGTGCAGCAGTCGTTCAGTTACGGTGAGGGTACGGGTGTTTTGCCAAACAACGAAGGCACAACTTTGTTCGGCGAAACTACAATTGACTATCCGTATCTGATAAGACTGAGTACTTTTGACCGTATAGAAATCAATAAGCCCATTTTCAAAATAGGAAAAGAAAAGAGCTTTGTTGATTGCTGTATTTCAAATAACAATGCGGTCAGCAGAATGCATGCTGACATAATAACGCAGGGTCTTAACTATTACATCAGAGACAATAATTCAACGAACAGAACCTTCGTTAACGGTGTTGTAATAACTCCTGACCGTGATTTCCAGATTTTTGACGGAGATCACATAATGATGGCAAACGAAGCATTTGAGTTCCATATCAGATAATTAGCCTGAAAGTAAAGAGGATTGATTAAAATGAAGTTTATTGGTACGGTAGCAACCGATATCGGTACAACCAAAAATACTAATCAAGACAGTGTGTGCCTTAAAATTGCCAACACACGCAGCCACGGTCAAGTGGCAATGGTTGTTGTTTGTGACGGTATGGGCGGCTTGGAAAAAGGCGAGCTTGCAAGCGCAACGGTTATAAGGACTTTTGCAGAATGGTTTGATGAAGTTTTTCCGCACAGGCTGGGAAACTTCACGTGGAATAACCTCGCAGAAGAGTGGGTAAGGTTAGTAAAATCCCAGAACTACAAGATACTCGAATACGGAAAGAGAATAGGTGTGAATCTGGGAACAACGTTTACGGCAATGTTGGTTATCGATAAAAAGTATATGATTGTTCACGTTGGTGACTCGAGAGTATACAAAATAACAAAACAGATAGAGCAGCTTACCGAAGACCATACATTTATTGCAAGGGAAATCAAACGTGGTGCGATGACACCTGAACAGGCAGCGGTTGATTCGAGGAGAAATATGCTTCTCCAGTGTGTTGGTGCATCCAAGGTAGTGGAGCCTCAAGTGATTTATGGTGATGTAAATCCCAACGAAGTTTACTTAATTTGCTCCGACGGTTTCAGACACGCAATAACATCCGACGAAATCCGAAATAGTCTTTCACCGGCAAAAATTAAGGATGCAAACGCAGCTAACCAAACCCTTAACAGTTTGATTGAAACAATAAAAATCAGAAAAGAGAGAGATAATATATCGGCGGCATTTTTAAAATGCCTCAAATAAGGTGGTGTAGAAGTGGCAACAGAAATCGGAACCGTCATTGATGATAAATATGAAATACTTAAGCAGATAGGACAGGGCGGTATGTCCATAGTTTATCTGGCTATGGACAAAAGACTCAACAAACAGTGGGCAGTAAAAGAAATCAAAAAGCAGGCAAACGGTAAAAATGACGAGGTTATTATCAGCAGCCTTCTTGCTGAAGCCAACTTGATGAAAAGACTTGACCACCCGGCATTACCAAGAATTGTCGATATAATCGATAACTGGCAAACCATTTATGTCGTTATGGACTATATCGAAGGTGAGTCGCTTGATAAGATTCTCAAAGAGTATGGTCCGCAGCCGCAGGATGTGGTTATTGAATGGGCAAAGCAGCTTTGTGATGCTCTCAATTACCTTCACTCCCAGAAGCCGCCTATCATATACAGAGATATGAAACCGGCAAACATAATGCTCAAGCCCGAGGGCAATCTGAAAGTTATAGATTTCGGTATAGCAAGAGAATATAAAGAGAAAAATCTTGCCGATACAACTGTTCTTGGTACAAGAGGCTATGCTCCTCCTGAGCAACATGGTTCAAGACAGACCGATGCCAGATCAGATGTTTTCGCACTCGGCATGACGATGCACCATCTCCTTACCGGCGCTGACCCGAGGCCGGCGGATTATATGTACGCACCGATCAGACAATGGAATCCCGAGCTTTCCGGCGGCCTTGAAAGAATAATCGACAAATGCACAGCTTTGAACCCTGATGACAGATACCAGAGTTGTAACGAGCTGATGTATGCGCTTGAACACTACGAGGAAGAAGACAGCGTTTACAAAAAAATGCAGAAAGGCAAGTTGACAAAGTTTCTTATTTCGGCAGGATTGTCAGTTGTTATGGCATTTAGCGGAATCGGTGGTCAGCTTCTATCTTCTTATGAAAATAATAAAAATTACGATCTTAAAATAAATATACCTACATCTGCTCCGTATGAAGAAAAGGTTCAGAATTATATGGAAGCAATTGATTTGTTCGGTACAGATACGAGAGCATATCTCAAACTTCTTCAGGCTTATAAAGACAATAACCTGTTCGGTCCGAAGGAAGGACAGGAGTTTATAGCAAAGTTCAGATTGAATAAAGATGATTTTGATAAGGATTCTGAAGAATATCTGAATCTCCTCTATGAGATAGGCGTTACATATTTTTACCTCTATACCGAAGAAGACAAAGAGAATCCTTTCTGTGAAAGAGCTCTTAAATCAAGAGAGTATTTCGAGGAAATTGTAAATTCCGGACATACGGAATTTGAATATTATGAAATGGCCCAGAGTTACTTCATAGTCGGTGAGTTTTATCATAAGTACATCACAAATGCAACAAGTGTTAAAGAACCGACAAAAGAAGTTTATGATCAGCTTATTTCTTCGATGAGGCTCTGTATTGAGAATACGGATAGTTACGAGGGTGATGATTCGCAGTATATCAGGCTCACGATGTATCGCGAAATAGCCAATCTTTTGAATGACCGCCGCAAGGGATTTGCGACAACCAAAGTCGGCAAAAACAGCGTTATGGGTCTGTTGCAGGAGGTTAACGAGAAAACGTTACAAGTATCTGTTACTCAACCTAAATCGGTTGATCTCCAAAACAGTATTTTGGAACAACATAGCAAGTATGTAGAAAACATCGAACGTGCATACACCAATACGGAAGAGAGGAGAGAGGCAAATGGCTCTGGTCTATAACATAGCGTCTATTGTTGCTTTTTCTCTTTCGGTTATATTTTTGATTATTGCCATTATTCTTTGGTTCAGATTTGACATACTCAAAGTAATAGGTGATTTGAGCGGAAGAACGGCAAGGAAATCGATCGAAAAAATGAGAGCGTCAAACGAGTCGGGCAGCAGAAAGACGCTTACACCTGCAACGGTAGCTAAACAAAAAAGCTCCCCGACAGAAATTGTTAAAGCTCCGCCGCCAGCTCCCGAGCCGCCAAAACCGGCGGCTGCAGACGTTAACGCAACGGAAGTTCTCAGCTATTCGTCCGGCGGTGACACAATGTTCCTCGATGAAAGAGAAACGGAAGCAAACGCAAAACAGCAACAGGTTTATGCTGAAAAGGAAGACTTTCAGATGCTTGTTGATATTGTTATCGTTCATACGGGGGAGATTGTGCAATGAGTCTTCAAAAGCCAAAATTGTATTTTTATATATCAACGATGTTTGTCGTTGTTGCGGCTGTTATGCTTGTGCTGATACAGTTTGTAGAGGTTGACGGAACAAAGTTCCAAATGGTATTTCCCATGGTGATTGCGGCTGTGTTCTGGTTATCTGTTATCTGCAGTCAGGTTTTCATGTGCCTGGTAAACATCAGCAGAAAAAAAGCAAAGTACAACGATGATTCGAAGATCGGTCTGATATCGTTTTTCAAAAACAAAGAGGCAATGGTTGCTGATATAGCATTGATGGTTTTTGCAGTTGAAGTCGTTCTGCTGTTTATCTTCAAAGTTAATTCAGGCTTCATTGTTACCGTTTCGGTGGCATTGCTGTTTTTATCATTCTTTATGCACTGTTATCTTAACGGCAAGAATTACAGATATATAAAAACAAAAACGTAATTAGGGGTGATTACAATGATTAAAAGAAGAGGAAAACTCACAAAGCGAATTTTAGCTGTTCTTCTTTCGGTTATTGTTGTTTTGATTTCCGTTCCGGTCGCTGCACTTGCAGAGGGCACGGAAGACACGGATGTATTTACAATAACCGTAACAGACAGCGAAGATGCGAAAATTGATGACGCAACCGTAATCTATGAGATCAAGGTTAACGGTACAACAGCCAAAAGCGGTTCGGTAACTACCGAGGATGGCATCGTCGAAATAACAGATGTTGCGGATTTTGCCGAAAACATCAACGGTGAAGACGAAGTTATCATTTCGTATACCGTAGAAAAAGAAGGCTATGTGGCACAAACATCAGAAGCAGTAGTTGAGGCAGTTAACGGTAACATCAGTGTGGTGCTTGTTGCTGCTCCTACACAGCCCGAGCCTCCTGAAACTGTAAATGTTACAGTAAGCAAGAACGGTTCCGGTAAAGTTAAGATTAACGGAGAAGAGGCTTCTTCCTATACATTTGAAAAGGGCGAAACAGTTACTCTTTCCGTAATTTCAGATGAAAAAGCATACATAAAGAGCTTGACAATTGGTGACGAAAGTGTAGAAATCGGTAAGGTATCTACATATTCCAAAGAGATTAAGCTTGAAGCCGATGAAACAATTGCCGTTGAATTTGTCAAAGAATTTACGGTTTCTGTTGATGCAGGCAAGGGCGGTAAAGTACAGTTAAACGACAAAAGTGTCGATGAAATCATTGCTGAAGACGGTTCGAGCGTTAAGGTTGGCGTAACTCCTTCCGCGGGTTATCAGATTAACAGCATCACTGTCAACGGCGAGGTACGTGCAGTTTCCGATGTGTACTCTTACAACGAGGAAATAACCGTAACGAAGGATATTGAAATTTCTGTAAGCTTCATCAAAGAGTATAAGGTTGAAGTTACATTTGACGGCACAAACGGTCAGGTTGAACTGAACGACAAGACAGTTGGCGGCGCTGGTTCTGTAATTGTCAAAAGAGGCGATAAGGTTACAATCGTTGCAACTCCTGCAGAGAATTACAGAGTAGCTAAAGTTGTAAAGAACGGTTCAGAAACCAATTTTACCGATAATGGCCAGAGTTTCTCAGAAGAAATTGAGAATGAAAACGCAAAATATCAGATAACATTTGCCCCCAATCTGTATTCTGTAACTGTAAATGAGTGTGAAAACGGTACAGCTACACTTAAGGATGCCGGTAAGGTTGAATATGGTAGCAGCAACGAGCTCACAATAACTCCTGCTGAGGGTTATAAGGTAGCTTCCGTTAAGGTAAATGGTGAAACAGTAAATAAAGCGTATCTTGAATCAACAGGTGACACTGTTGAAAACAGCGGTAACTATGCATTTGTTTTGAAGATCAAAAAGATTACTAAAGACACCGAAATCGAAGTAACCTTTGAAGAAACAGGCAAAGTTGCCATTGATGAAGTCACTTTCAACAAAGAAGATGCTATAAGAGTTTCCGATGACGAGATACAGTACGTATTCGCAAAGGATACCATTGTTAAGCTTGAGACTGAAGCAAACGGTCTTATGGTAAACAACGAAGATGTTGCCGAAGCATACAAGACAAATTCACTCGAATTTACAGAAACCGTCATTGTTGAAAATCTCAAGGTCTTCAAGTATGCAGACGAAACAGATGTATTCGGCGCATGGTATGAGGTAACTCTTGATAATAACATTGAGCTTGTCATAGATAAGACTGCTCCCAAGGCAACTCTTACCCCCGACAAGCCCAATAAGTACGACTACTATAAGAAGGATGTTAACGTTGATATCGTTGTAGAGGACGAAGGCGTCTACTCAGGTATCAAGACAGTCAGATACGCAATCGGCTATGTTGATGGAAACGGTAACTTCGTTAAACCTGAAGAAATGACTGAGATAACAGATCTTTACGGCGAGGCTCAGTCAAAGACAGCAAGCATCACAGTAGATGCAGCGGCAAACAACCGCAAGAGCACCTTGGTATTTATTGAGGTTACCGACCTTGCAGGTAATGTTTACACAAACGATGCTGCTCCTTTAAACCTCAATTTCTGTAAAGACGTACCCAAGGTCAGTGTTAAGGTTAGTGGTACACCCAATGCAAATTCAAACACAGAGGGTGAGTATCCCTACTACGATGATCAGAGAGTAGCAACAATCACAATCGAAGACAGAGAAGATGTATTCAATCCTGATGGACTTGCAATCAACTTAATCAGTGTTAAGAACAATAAGGGTGACGTTGATGTTGATGTTCACGGAATGCTCGGCAATTGGGTGCATAACGGCAACACACATACCATTACGCTCACTTTTGATGTTGATGCTGTTTACGAATGGGAAGTATCATATACCAACAAAGCGGATTTGGTAAACGTTGGTGTAACGTCAATTCCCGAGGAATTCCCCTTTGAGTTTGCGATTGATAAGGGCGCTCCCATGGGTCAGATTGAAGCCGAAGGTATAGTTTGGTACGATATCGTATCAACACTCACTTTTGGTATCTGGAGCAATGACCATATCACAGTCACAGCTTCCGCTACCGATGATGTTTCTCCGGTTTTCCCCATCCTTTACTATAAATCTGAAACAAAACTTAACAGAACAGAGCTTATCGAGATCTATGAGAACGGTCAGTTTGTGGAAACTCCTTACGATGTATCCACAGAGGAAGAATTCGTAGTTTATGCAAGAATTATGGATTATGCCGGTAATGCGATCTACGTAAGTACTGACGGTCTTATTGTTGACCTTACAACAAGCACAATAGAGCTTATTCCTGAAGAATCAAATGAAAACGGTCTCTATAAGTCAGACGTAAAAGTAGATGTTTATGTAAGCGAACTTAAAGAGAACGGTACATCTGCCGGTATCAAGAGCATTGAGTACTGGGTAACAAACAACGGCATCGAAACACAGAGAAAAACTCTCTTCGATTATTCAGTAACAAACAATGAGGACGGTACACGTTCAATCAAGATTACTGATTGGGCCGACGGCGAAGAAAAGATCAGCACACTTGAAGGCGCTGTTCCGACCAAGGAAGATCTTGTAACCGATTGGGAAGGTGCTGTTGTTGTCGATTCAAGTCTGAACAACGGCTGCCGTACAGAAGTTTTTGTTAAGACAGTAGACAACGCAGGAAACACCAATACCGAGAAAATTAAGCTTGATATTGATACAGTTGCTCCTGTCATAGAGATGGAATACACAAACAACGAAGGTATCAATTACAAAAACAGCAACAATTGGTACTTTGATGCAGACAGAGAAGCAACCATCACAATTTATGAGAGACATTTCGACAAAGATGATGCAACAAAGTCAATCGTTGTAAAAGCAACTGTCAAGGATGAGCCCATTGAGCTTGCTGTTGAAGACCTTATTACAGGCGATGGTTGGGTAACTTATGCGGACGCAGAAAATCCCGATATGGATAAGCACGTTCTGAAGCTTTCATTTTCTTCGGATGCAACTTATACAATTGACGAAATAGTATATACGGACAGAGCAGGTAACGTTAATGCGAAGCCTGTTGATACAAAGGATTCTGTCGCTCCTTATGAATTTACAGTTGACAAGACTGATCCTCAGGGTAAGGTCACACTCAACGAAAACGCATGGAACGTACTCCTTGAAACACTCACATTCGGTCTTTACAGCAATATAGAGATTTCTGTCGAGGCTGAAGCGGATGATGTAACAAGCCCGGTTGATATCTACTATTATGAGTCAACAGGTGACTATGCTCTTACAGAAGAAGAGCTTAATGCACTTGAAGATGATGAATGGAAAGAGTTTAGTCCCTATGTCGTAAATGATAACAGACGTATTTCAGTTTATCTTAAGGTAGTCGATGCCGCAGGTAACTATATCTACGTCAATTCTGACGGTTATGTTATCGACAACAAGGCTCCTTCATTTGAACTCGTTGCATTAGAAACCAACAAATTCGGTGACTATTACAACGGCGATGTCGAAGTTCAGATTGTTGCCAACGATAAATTCGGCGAGGCTGAAAACGATGTAATTCCCTACTCCGGTATTCAGAAAATTGAATATCGTGTAACTTGCGATAACATCGAAACAAAGCCCTGGACCTCTCTTTACAGTTTCAATTATGTCCGCGACGAAGGTGATAACAGTAACGGTGGCTCTTTGGAGATTATCGATCTGTCAAGCGGCGTAGTTGAAAAGGCAACATACGACAGTGCAAAGGTTCCTACTTACGATATGCTCAAGGAATCCTGGAACGGCAAGATCACAATTGATGCCGAAACAAATAACAGCTGTAATGTTAAGGTATACGTACGCGTAACCGATAACGCAGGTAATGTAACAACTAACACAACCAATCCGATGGATCTTG
>JAZRRT010000065.1:0-1575 GCA_045650985.1 Acutalibacteraceae bacterium
CGATGTTATTACCGACAGTAACGTTTTCAATCCCTTTGCGCAGAATGCTGTTGACGAAGGTGTATATGTTGAAAGCGACGGCTATCTTATGACAACTGAGGAATAAAAAGGTTGTTTTAACCGGACAAAGTGCCACTTCCCGTTATTTACGGTGAAGTGGCTTTTTTAAAATCTCGTTTTGCGTGGGTATATTTTATGATAGTAACAAAAAGACTTTACGATAACGGACACATCAGGGACTTTGACTCGGTTGTTACCGAGTGTATTAAAACCGAAAGCGGATTTCTGGTTGCTCTTGAGGCTACTGCGTTTTTTCCTAACGGCGGCGGTCAGCTTGCGGATGAAGGTACGCTTGACGGAGCGGCGGTAACGGACGTAAATGAAAAAGACGGCGTTATTTACCACAGTGTCGGTTGCGAGTTTACGGTAGGCAGCGTTGTGCACGGTGCAATCGACTGGTCTGTCAGATTCCCAAGAATGCAGAATCACACAGGTGAGCATATTGTCTGCGGCGTTGCTCATAACCTTTTAGGCTATGAAAACACAGGCTTTCATATGGGAACTTTCGGTATTACGGCTGACCTCAGCGGCCCGCTTACTGAAGAGGAAGTCAGAAAGATTGAGCTGATTTCAAATAAAGCCGTTTTTGAAAACGTTGCTGTCAGCTGCTTTTATCCTTCCGAACAAGAGCTTGAAACGATTGATTACAGAAGCAAGCTTGATTTGACGGAAGATGTGCGTCTTGTGAAAATTGAGGGTTACGATCTTTGTGCTTGCTGTGCGCCTCACGTTTTGCACACGGGTGAAATAGGCCTTATAAAAATCCTATCCCACCAGAGTCACAGGGGAGGAACCAGACTTCTTCTCAAATGCGGCTATGATGCGCTTGAGGATTATTGCGTGCGATGCGCAAGTGTGAGTGCAATTTCTGCCGCTCTTTGTGCCAAGGAGCACGAGATTGCGCAGGCAGTTGACCAACTGAAAGAAGAAAAAGCAAGGCTTGATTTTGAAATAGAACAGCTCAATAAAGAGAAAACAACCAAATATATATCGCGTCTTAAAGAGTCGAATGGAAACGTCTGCGTGTTTGCGGATGATGCGGACAGTGACGGATTGCGTGAGATAGTTAATGCGGGAAAAGAGTTATGCTCGGGCATATTCGGCGCATTCTCGTCAGCAGAAAACGGTTATAAATACTGCATTGGCAGTAAAAATACAAATCTTTCTTTGTTTGCCAAAGAACTTAATGCTGCTCTCAGCGGCAGAGGTGGCGGCAGACCTGAGATGATTCAGGGCAGTGTGTGCGCTACAAAGGAAGAAATACTTCAGTTTTTATCTGCAACAGAACAGTGAGGTGCTTGTTATGACAGAAAAATGGTATTACGGACTTGAAGGACACCGCTTGGCAAAACCGCTCAGAGACGAGGTTTTCGTCGGTGAGCAGAATTATCCTGCTCATCTTGAGGATGATGAGTATGAGAGTGTTGCCTGGCACTATATTGTTGAAGAAGGCGGTGAAACCGTTGCTTCCGGCAGACTTATCAAACTTGAAGAAGATGTCTGGAAGCTTGGCAG